>WGCS01000033.1 GCA_015493685.1 Bacteroidales bacterium | reverse complement strand
ATATTAAAAACCGCGACGAATATTTGTAATACCTTCCCATTAAGGAAAATTACTTTCCTTATTAATTCTTCTATCTATACCCATTAGACTATTAATTAAATAGTCAGCTAGATATTTAGAATTGTCAAAAATCATTTTTACATATAAAAATTTTAAAAATAATTATTATGGAACTTCCTTATGCAGAGAGCTTTAAGATAAAAATGGTGGAACATATACACCGTAGTACAAAAGAAGAACGATTACAATGGATTAAAGAAGCCAAATACAATCTTTTTAATCTAAGGAGTGAGCAGGTATTTGTTGACTTACTAACCGATTCGGGAACCGGAGCAATGAGTGACCGTCAGTGGTCAGAGATGATGCTTGGTGATGAGAGTTATGCCGGAGCTTCTTCTTATTTCAAACTTAAAAATGCCATTAAAAATATTCTTGGTTTTGATTATTTCTTGCCAACACATCAAGGTAGAGCCGCAGAAAATGTGTTGTTTTCGGTCTTGGTAAAAGAAGGTGATATTGTGCCGGGAAATTCGCATTTCGACACCACAAAAGGACATATTGAATTTAGGAAAGCGCGCGCCATTGATTGTACTATTGATGAGGCTTTTGATACTACATTGAAGCACCCATTTAAAGGGAATGTCGATATTGACAAATTGGAAAAGGTACTCAAAGAACATAATGATAAGGTGCCTTTTATTATTGTAACCATTACTAATAATACTGCCGGAGGACAACCGGTTTCGCTACAAAATTTGCGTGAGGTACGTGCTGTTGCTGATAAATATGGAAAAATAGTAGTTTATGATTCAGCCCGTTTTGCCGAGAATGCTTATTTCATAAAAACAAGAGAAGAGGCCTTTGCCCAGCTTAGCATTAAAGAAATTACCAAAGAAATGTTTGCCAATGCTGATGTGATGACCATGAGTTCTAAAAAGGATGCCATTGTTAATATGGGTGGTTTTATCGGTATGCGCAGTGAGAAATTGTTTCAAGAAGCCAGCGTTTTTAATATTATGTTCGAGGGTTTTATTACCTATGGAGGTATGTCGGGGCGCGATATGAATGCCTTGGCTCAGGGCCTTGATGAGGGTACTGAATTTGTTGTCCTTCAGAATAGGATTGAACAAGTGGCTTATCTGGGGCGTAAATTGGTGGAATATGGAGTGCCGGTACAGGAACCTTTTGGTGGCCATGCCATTTTTGTTGATGCCAAACGCTTTTTGCCTCATCTTCCCAAAGAAGAATATGTTGCTCAAACGCTAGCGATAGAATTATATATCGAAGGAGGAGTGAGGGGCGTTGAAATTGGCACTTTACTTGCCGATCGCGATCCCGAAACCCGTAAGGATAGATTTCCAAAATTGGAATTACTTCGTTTGGCGGTGCCTCGTAGAACTTATACCAATAATCACATGGAATATGTTGCTGTTGCTTTGGGAAATGTTTATGCACGCAGAAAGAGTATTACCAGCGGCATGAAAATTTTAAAGGAAGCTCCGATAATGCGGCATTTTACAGTGGAACTTGATAGAATATAAAGTAATTGTTTGCTCATGTTTGTTTACTAAATCATTTTTGTGCAGATAATATTGTTGATTATTTGTTGCGCAGCCATAGATTTGTTTCTATGGTTGTTTTTTTTAGCCCTTTTATATGGATTTCTCCATTACATTGTTTAATTTTGCAACAACAGATATCGTAATTATTATGGATGAAAAAAAATTAACTAAGAAAGAGAAACTTCAATTAAGTTTTGAATTTATGCAGCGTACAATGGTACATTATGCCATGTGGTATGCTCAGGTACGTGAAGAGTTTGGCTTAGAACGTGCCGCTGAAATTATGGATGAAGCTTGGCAGAAATCGTTTTATATTCAGATGAAACGTCTTGCTAAAGTACTTGATTTTGAGTTGGAAGATGGCCTGCCTAAACCATTGCTTGAACTAGAAGAAACTAAGATAGATCAGTTACGTGAAGCGGTAGCTGTAAACTGGCTTGCCAATGATGGTGTTTGGTTTCAGTCGGTGGAGTTTTCAGAAGGTATGTTTCCTGCTAAAGCATGTAATGATGCTGCCTGGGGACAGTTCTCTCCCTACGAAGCCTTGCGAATTAAAAAGATGCTTGGATTAGCAGAATATCCTGGTATCAAAGGGCTTAAAAGGGCTATGGAGTTACGCCTTTATGCTACGGTTAATGTGCAATCTTTTGCCAATGAAACAGAGAAAAGTATTGAATTTTATATGAATAATTGCCGTGTGCAAGCAGCAAGAAAAAGAAAAGGTCTTGATGACTATCCTTGTAAGTCCGGTGGTATTATCGAATATTCTACCTTTGCTGCTACCATTGATTCTCGAATAAAAACCAAGGTAATAGGCTGTCCTCCCGATAAACATCCCGATGAATGGTATTGTGGGTGGAAGTTTTATATTGATTAAAGAAATACAACTGTTGAATAGCTTGTTAGAATAGGTTTCTGATAAATTCATTTAAAGGAACTTTACTGCTTATTTGCATCTTTTTTCGTAATCGATATCGATTCATCTCCACACTCTTGATGGAGATATTCAAAATAGAGGCGATTTCTTTGGAAGATAAATTTAAACGTACTAAGGTTGTCAATCGAATCTCCTTGTTGGTAAGTCTTGGATAAAGTTCGTTTAACTTTGAATAGAATAGTTGATTCTTCTCGTGGATAAGAAGTTGTAAATTTTCACGATCCATATCTAATAATAATGTTTGCCGAAGCATGCTCTGCAATTCGTACAACTCTTGATAACAGACCTTAAATTTAGGATTCGCTCTTAGTGATTCAATTTTGCGGCTAATAAGTTGTAAAGCATCATTTTTTTGCACAATGTTTAGAGCTAGATTAATAAGCTCAGTATTGTTTTCTATATCTCCCTTTTGAATGGACTTGTCCACAAATGATGTTTTTAGGTATTTATTGTTTGTACAAAAGTAGAAAAAATAGCGCTATAATTTCATTGCTGATAAACATTTGCGATTGCGTTTGTCTATAGTTTTACGACTACAATAGTTATATCGTCATTCTGTTCGTTACCATTGGTGTATGTCCTAATATTCTGCAATAATTTATCTTTGATGGTGGAAGCATCCATATCGTCGAAGCAATTCTGCAAAACCTTAGCTATACGGTCGGTATTATAGAGCTCCAGATGAATGTTTTCAGCTTCACTTACCCCATCACTAAAGGCAATAATGCTTGCGCCTTTTGTTAGTTTCACTGTTCGATTTTGATAGTTAATTTCTTTAAAAGCTGCCACCGGCAATGCAAAAATAGGTATGGGTGAGAATATTCCTCCTTCTGATTTAATTATTAATGGTGGATGTCCGGCAATGGAATAGGTGAGCATATAAGTACTTAAGTCGATAATGCCCACAATCATAGTGGCAAACATACCTGTAGTGGATATTTTTAGAATCTTTTGATTTACTCTATTTAGTATGTAAGCAGGATCGCAACTATCGTCCATGGCATCTTCCATTAGCATTTGTGATGCCATCATAAATAAGGATGCAGGAACTCCTTTTCCCGAAACATCACCCACATAAAAAATAAGTTTTTCATCGACCCTGCGATAGCCATAAAAATCACCTCCAACCTCTTTAGCCGGTATCATTAGCCCGTCTAAAGAGAACTCTTCATTTTTAAGTTTATTGATTTTTGGTAGAAAATGTTGCTGTATCCTATTGGCAAGTTCGAGTTCATGCTTTGCCTTTTCTTCCTTTGCTACATTACTTTTTAGTTGCTTAGAAACTAAAATTACCATAATCATAATAAGAAATAAATCAGCCAACATAATAATTAAGAGGTATATTTTAAGGTTCTTCAGCGGCTTAAATAGCACTGAATCTTTTAAAAATATTCCAATTGTCCATGAAGTACGACTTACGTACATCGTATGTAATGTGTACTTTCCATCGGGTAACTTAACGTTATATACTCCTGATATTCCTTTTGTTATGTCTATGCCGGCTTTCATTAATGACTGCGAATGAATGGAGTTGGCATAAGCAATTACATTCTTTTTTAGGTTGAAAAATGAATCGGGATGTGAAAGGATAAAACCTTTTTTTGAAAACAAGAAGAGGGCGCCTTCCTTGCCTTTGTTTAGCTGCTGTATTCTTTTGGAAAGTGTATTTAATTCGATATCAGCGGTTACTACGCCGAGGAATTTTTGTTTACGGTCAAGAATGGGAAAAGAAAAGGTACTCATAAATACATTCCCGCCTCCTTTATCGAAATAGGGTTCACTCCAAATAGGTTTCTTTTCTGCCTTGGGTACTCTATACCAATCGTATTGGCTGTAGTTGTAAGCAGGAGGCATCAGCCACTTTTCATTGATAGAATCTCCGTTGCGATAATAGTATTTGCAATAGTATTTATGGAGATAATTTAAGGAGTCTAGTGCCAAAGCTGATCCAAATCGGGCCGAATTTTTACTGATGCTTTCCTTTAGAAAGGGAAGTATAGCTTGGAAATTCTTGGGATTTCCTTCAATCATATAGGTAGCCTTCCTAGTAAATTTACTAGTTTGTTTCAAGAAACTTTCAATATTTTTTAAGGTGTTGATATTAATTAGTTTAGCTTGTCTGTATTCTGATTTTAAAAGTTCTGAACTTACGTAATTCTGTATCAGAAACAGGGATGCCATAAAC
>WGCS01000032.1 GCA_015493685.1 Bacteroidales bacterium | reverse complement strand
CACACCAGCAATATGATTACGAGCACCTTGTCAATCAAATTCTTTTGAAGGGGTTGCAGGTATTAAAAAAATTGTCATCTAATGAATCAATCATTAGCCGTATCAACAAGTTACGATTCTTATTCCCGGAAATAAGTGAAATCCCCATTAATAAAGCCTCATTTGATAAAGTAAACCTTAACAGAAAAACCGAATCCTATTCCGAAGCATTGAAAATTGCTAAAATGCTAATTCTCAACTATTCTCCTGATATCAGCAAGGGGCAGGATGATATGTTGGCTATTTTGTTTGATATGAATCTGCTTTGGGAGAAATACATTTACAAGAGGTTAAAACAGGGAGAAGATGGAAGTTATAATGTGTATTTTCAGGAAAGAGATAAGTTTTGGGAGAACCGTGAAATCCGCCCCGACCTGGTAATCCGAAAGAGTGGTCAAAATATTATTATGGACACTAAATGGCGGCTGGCAGAACCCAACCAGCCCACTGATGACGAATTGAAGCAAATGTTTGCTTATAATATTTACTGGCAGGCAAACAAAGCAATTCTCCTATATCCTCAAACCGGTGATAAAAAAGACGGGAAATTTGGCGTTTTTCACCGTGGCTTTATTGATGGTCATTATTGCAAAGTCGGGTTTGTAAATGTTCTAAATGATAAAGGGGAATTGAATATGAAGGTAGCCCAGGAGATTATGGGGAAAATTTAGGAAGTTAAGAATGAACTTCCAATACTAAGTTTCGAGGGTGTAAACTCAACTCTGTCCAAAATTGTAATTTAGCGATATGGACAGAAAAGATTTAGAAGGCATAGAAGAAAAAGCCTTACAACAGTTAAAGAGTGGCAAATCACTATTTGGAAAAGACGGTGCCTTTGCCCCTTTATTAAAAAGTTTTATCGAAAAAGCGCTTGAGGCAGAGATGGAAGAACATCTTAACGATGCAGAACGTTCTCAAGGCAATAAGCGTAATGGCAAAGGTAAAAAAACGATCAAAAGTTCTGCTGGTAGTTTTCAGATTGAGACCCCACAGGACAGGCACAGCAGCTTTGAGCCGGAACTCATTAAGAAACGACAGACAATACTTGCCGAAAGCCTTGAAGAAAAGATCATCGGACTTTATGGTCTTGGTATGAGTTACCGTGATATTTCCCGGCATATAAAAGAAATGTATGACACAGAGATTTCTCATACAGTATTAAGCCAGATAACAGACAAAATTATTCCAGAGATAAAAGCATGGCAAAACCGGTCTCTGGAAGAGGTTTATCCTATCATCTGGCTTGATGCCATTCATTTTAAAGTAAAAGAAGATGGCAAGGTTACACACAAAGCCTTGTATAATATCCTGGGGATAAACAAAGCCGGACATAAAGAAATCCTTGGTATTTACATATCGGAAACCGAAGGGGCAAACTTTTGGTTACAAGTATTGACAGATTTAAACAACCGGGGAGTAAAAGACATTCTGATTGCCAGTATAGATAATTTAAAAGGCTTTGCCGAAGCCATTAGAAGTGTCTATCCTAAAACCGAGATTCAAAGCTGTATTGTTCATCAAATCAGGAATTCTTTGAAGTTTATTGCGTCAAAAGACCAGAAAGAATTTATGCGGGAATTGAAAAAAGTTTACCGTGCTGATACAAAAACCACAGCAGAAACAGCATTGGAATCTTTGGCTGATAAATGGGGAAAGAAATACCCGGTAGTCATAGATTCCTGGCGGAAAAACTGGGATAAGCTCTCCACCTATTTTGAATATACTGCTCCCATTCGGAAGCTGATTTACACGACAAATCCCATTGAGGGCTATCATCGCCAAATCAGGAAAATAACCAAAACCAAAGGTGCTTTTTCAAGTGAAATGGCCCTGCTGAAATTAGTGTACCTGGCCACTATGCGGATACAGGAAAAATGGACTTCTCCCATCCCAAATTGGGGACTTACCATTCAGCAATTGGCCATACGGTTTGAGGGCAGAATAAATTTAGGCTTATGAACAATGCCATTGAAATATTGATAACTTTCTTAACGCTACCGCTAAAAGTTATCAACATTTCAACAGCAATAATAAAAATAGCTATTTTTGAAATGAATAATTTTTTAACCAGACAGAGTTTAGATTACACTCCCGCGTACTGATAAATACCGTTATTGATATCTACTTCTTCACCAAAAACAGAAAATTAATTTACGTAACATCAATTCCATCTAAAACCTCCGAAATTATAAAATATTTCTAATTTCTTTATTATCATAAAATAATATAATTTGCAGAAGGGAAAACAACATTTAAAACGTCTGTGTGGATATCATTTTCAAGAATCATCATCAAGAAAAGCAATCTCTCTCTTTATCTGAATAGTGATTAATTCCTCTTCCGTTCTCATTATTGGTTCGTCAATATAATAAGAACTAAATAAGATATTGGCCTTTGGCACTCCGTTTTTGATAAGCCAACCTATCAAATCGAATTGATTATCGGTTCCCGTTTTACATAAAAAAGTATTTTTCATTGTCGGATGTTTGGAAATATCCCAAGAATATAATTTCTCCATGTCATAATACAGCCCAAGGGCATCTGATTCTTTAAACTCCTGTTTAGAATTATACTCCAACATCGTTTCTATAAACTTTTCTCCCTGGTGAGGTTCTAAAATAAGATAAAAGGAAAAACCCTTAGCCTCTTCAAAAGGAACCTCAAACAAGGCTTCAATTTCTTCAATTGGGGTAAATATATTATTGAGAATAGCTGGTAAATAATCATTATATTCTAAATAGGTAGGCTGAATTCTTTTTTTACCAATTCCTATTTTATACAGGAAATCCTCCAAGGGAAAATCATTCATAGAAGTTTCACAAAAGAGAATATTAGGATTTTGCGCATGCGGCATTATTTTCCATTTGTCAAATTCGCTCGCATCCGAATCAATAATCTCTTTATACCGAATATGCTCATACACTTTTTCTATTGT
>WGCS01000031.1 GCA_015493685.1 Bacteroidales bacterium | reverse complement strand
CCAAAGGCACTAATTGACACAAGTGTTTCTATGAGCAATATTACAAAAAAAAGAGCCTCGGCATTAATGCCGAGGCTCAATAATATTAAATTACACTATTTTAGTTTACTGCCTATTTATTAACAAGCATTCTACGTGTAATTCGTTTATTATGATACTGAACAGTATAATAGTAAATTCCATTGGTCAATTTATTTGCATCGATTTCAATCCGGTTATTTCCAGATTGCTTATCTTCTTCTTGCGAAATAATTATTTGTCCCAAGGCATTTCTCAACTCAAACTTAACTTTAGCATTTTGTGGAATTATGTAATCAACATAGGTTTTTCCATGAGCCGGATTAGGTTCATTTTGATCAACACTAAATACTAAACCATTGGCATTATTAATACCAACATCATACATACCATAGTATGAATGACAAGCTTGGTCATTGGTAGGATTAGCATCATTAGCAAGCAAGGCCTTAGCACATAAATTATAGGTTCCTATTGGAGACTGATAAGGCATTGTAAATACATACTCAGCGCTATCTCCATGAGCCAAACTACCTGTCCACGTTCCGTTTCCGTTAACAACACCATTGATACTGTATTGAACAGGAACAGAGGTTATTGTATTAAGACCAAAGTTAACAATCATAATATGAACAGAGACGGGGAATGTATATTTAGTAGTATCAGCCCAAGCAGGAATAGCCACAACTTTAGTAACACCAGCATCAATATTAGCTGGGGTAACTGTAATGTCAGCGCAAGCTGTATCATTTTGAGCGTAAGGATCACCGTTTAGGTTAGTAACTAAACAAATACGATAATCACTAACAGGACCTACAAGAGGAGTAGTGAAACTAAACTGCTGGGTAGAATCGGGTAATAAACCGGCACCGGAAGCAGTAAAGTTTTCTATCACACTATTTCCATTAACAATATACTTCACTTGGAAAGCAGACTGTGCATTTAAACCGTAATTTTTCACAGTACCTTTAACGGTGATAGAGGCTCCAATTTGAGAACTTACACTAGGGGTAACAACATTACTAAATCCAACATCATTGGCCACTCTTGGCAAAGTGATTGCGAAATTATCAATGGCCCATCCATCCAACGAATTAGAACTGCTATTACTTGTAAAAGCAAAACGGAACTGAACAGGAGATGCTGTGCCTGTAAATTGGCCTAACTTAATGGAACTATACTGCCATCCGGTGGAAGTAGCATTCCATTTGTCCATACCTCCGCTAGTTGAATTATACCAATTGGTAGCTTCACTAGAAGGTGTACTTACACTTCCCAAAAGGCTCCATGTTGCACCTGCATCAGTAGAATACTCTATATAACCTCCATCACTACTACTAACATCAATCCAATGATAAAAGCTTAAAGTAGCTGAATCACCCGCTTGTACACTTGTAAAGTCAAAGAATTGTGAATATAAGTAGGACAATGTATTATCCGGATAACCACTATTAAGATCTGTCATCCATACATTTGGTGAACTATAGGCTGTATTAATATTAGCACCATTAGGAATACCACGTTGCCAACATGAATTACTACCTATAAAGAAGTCCTGATAACCATCAAAGTTATTAGCGTATGATAATGATTTAACTCCCACTCCCATAAACATGGAGTACAATGTATCATTATTAGTAATTGTATCAGCAGCCAAAGTAGTAAAAGCATTTAGCGATTTATTACCGGCAATTACACTGAAAGGAACAAGAATACTAACAGTATCGTCTTGATAAGGCAAAATAGTATCCGTAATAGCTATTGTTTGAGGGCTCTGACCGGCATACTGATAATTAACCATAGCTCCCGTAGTTGGGAAAATAGTATCAAAACCAAAGTTTTGAAGTCTAAGCATAACAGTATCAATAATTGTACCTGCAACAGCATAATTTTTCTTAGGCATAATTAACTCTTTCACCCCTATATCCCATTGCGAAGGCTGATTGATATAGATATCATCAATAGCTACGTCACCGGTATAACTACTACCTCTAGCAACATAAAACTGTACTTTAGTAATTCCACTTGTAAACTGACTTAAGTTAACAATACGTTGCAACCATGGATCAGAAGAAGCCATTTGCTGTTGTCCCATAATTGAATCAATGGTTACCCAGTTATTATTAGCATCCATTGCTTTTACATAAAGACCGTGAATAGTTGCACCATACATATGATACCAAAACTTAAGTACCGGATTAGCAAAATGGGATAAATCTAAACAAGGTGAACTTAATGTAGCCACATCCCCTTCAGAAGGACCTGAAGCCTCAGTGTACATATAAACACCTGTGCCTGTAGTATGATCTCCCGTTGGGCCTGTGCTTGAGGAAGGAGTAGAACCCGTATTAGGCAGCCATTTGAAAACTGAATTTGAACGAGTCCATCCATTAGCTAGAGCACCTGGAGAACCAGGGGTAAAGCTAGAGAAATCTTCCATAAATGGGAAGGTTCTCACAATAGGAGTCACATCCATAGAAACAGGGACTAAAGTATCATTCAAATGATTGGAATCTGCGACTATAGTACTATACGCATTAAAGGTATAAGTTCCCTGCGAAGTCATATCGTAAGTAGTAGAAACAATAATATTGGTATCGGCTCCAATGGCCAAGGTACCGGAAGTAATATTCACTACAGGAAACGCAAAAGTAACTGCTCCGGTAGTATTAACATGGAGATGAAGAGTATCAACGGCAAAATCAATTGCATTGGCACCCACGTTAGTAACTTTTACTTCTACTGTTTCATTTGTCCCGTAGCATGCATTATCAACAGGACTAACAAGACTAACTACAGCTATATCTGTTGCCAACGGAACAAATTCATCTGCTCCAATTACAGGAACGGTACTATTTCTCAACTGACCATCAATATCCACCGTAACGTAACTAATTGGAGTAGCAGCACCTGCCAGCTGAGGACTTAGCGCATGCAAATTAGTAGTAGTATAAAAGTATGGATTTGTAGAAATAGAATTAGCATCCATTCCATCAGCAAGTTGCAAGTCTGCTAAAGTTGCTATATCGGCATTCCAATAAGCCAGATTAGCACCTGTAGAATAATAGTCATTATAGTTAGTTGTATCAATGGCATTGGTATTCTTAAAATAAGCTGCATAACCATGACCACTAACATCTGAGAAAACATTATTCAGGAATCTTAAACCAGCTCCATAACGTTGGTATAATGCCTTGGAAGTACCGGCAGCACCATACACATTCACTGAGTTATAAACGATATCGATATACTTAGCATAGTAGGTATATATACCATACTGAGTACCGTTGGAAGAACAAGAAATCATATTATTAGCAACTAAACCACGAGTAGTATCAGCAGCCTGCGCATAATTCAAGTATAAACCATAAGCCTGACTAGTTGCCGCTACAACATTTATTGTATTTCCTGTAACTCTAAAACTATTATTACATTGATAATTATACAATCCATAGTTTGATGAAGCATTTAAGGCCGGGTTACTTGTAATGGTATTATTTTCAAATACAAGAGAATCTTGATAGTATAGATAAACACCATAGTAGTAAAAACCACTAATAGTATTATTACTAAATTTACTAGCGAAATCTCGATCTGAGGTTCCTGCACCTCTCCAATAAATGGCATAATAACCATTCTTTATTGTATTATTTAAGAATGATATGTATGTATCTGCATTCCCTCCACTATATATCGCAGAAGCATAATATGCAGTTGTTGCAGTTGGGGCTTTAATAATACAGTTTGTAATATTGATATGATTATTTTGTCCGGCAAAAACCAACGCACGACCATAGGAAGAGCCTGTAGCTTCAATACTAATATTATTCAGATTAATATAGTCGGCAGAGTTAAGTTCCACCACATAATTATCACCGGAACCAGTAGAGGCAAATGTAATAATTACATCAGAGGCATTAGCCGTAGCTGATTGGAAAGTAACACTTGCATTGGCTGAAACACCCGGCAACGAATCAATCATTAGCTGAGTAGTATATGTACCTGAAGCAATATTGAAAACAACATCACCGCTAATACCGCAATGCTTAATTGTATTAATTGCCTCATCGAAAGTAGGGAAGTCAGAACTTGGAGTTCCCACAGTATAAGTACCATTAAGAACCGCATTACAACCATATACATTAACTTTAAGAGTATCATTAAAAGCATAATGATCAATACTATCATTAGGCATGCTAGTCCAAGCTTTTATTGTATGTGGTCCATTAGTAAAAGTATAATTACCCATGGCTACATTATTGGCAATAGAATCAGTATATAACAATCCTGTCCACAGTGCCGGAGTTTGAACAACAGTATCAACTTGCCATCCAACGGTAACTTTTACTAGGGAATCAGTACCCATATTTTGAATATTGGCAGCTAAATTAACCGGGGAAGAAGTAAGCACAATTTGATTAGGAGTAATACCTACTATTCCGGCATCATTAGGTATTGGATTAGCAACGACAACATTGTAATCTTCTACTTCACCCCATGTAAATGTACCACAAGGCCCAGTATTTCCCTGGCTACCACTTTCACGCATTGCCACCCTCATTCTAAGAGGCTTGGCATTGACAAAACCTGTTGTAGGTACTGTAATACTACCGCTTACTGTATTATGGGAATTACTTGCGCTGGTGAAAACCAACTCAGTGGATGGATCAAAAACACCATCTCTATTGTAATCAATAAATACATTAATCCAAGTAGGATAAGAATAACTATATCCGGGAGCAAAGTCAGAGCTCACAGAAATTGGATAGGTATTTCCAGGACGAAGAACAACAGGACTAAGAGTATTGGTAAAATTAGAATACATGGCACCCGATGGAACCGAAGTATTATTCAAATTAGCCAAGGAAACATTTACTATCTCTTCATAACCTGATGAAGTAGCCGAATCGGCACAATAGAGTAACATACTATTTGTAATTTGAGCGTTCAAAGTATCATCATAGGGATTTACATCATAGGACAAATCCGTAAACACTTTCAAATTATATACACCAAAGGCGGAGAAATCAGCTTTTTGCGAAAAGTCGAACTGTATAGAATCTCCAAATGCTAGGTGATGGAAAAGAGTATCACGTACCAACGGCATAGTATCTAGTTGATAAGCCAAAGGAATGGTATCTTTACTAATATAGGCAAAGTTTTTAACCATCACATCAACACTTTCATTATTAGTCATTTCAATAGCACTATGAGGACTCAATAAACGAACAACTCCAACATCATGTAATGGAATACTATCAACAATTACCGTAACAGGAACTCTTTGGCCAAAGCAACCCAAGGCATTAATATAAGCAATCATATTCGGACGTTCTGTCTGAGCGTTACCGGTAGTTTGTATTGAAGAGAAGGAACCATCAGCATATTTGTATGCTGTTTTACCTGGATCATTAGTAGCTACATAAGAAGGATATCCACTAGCCCAAGAACCATCTTTATTTTCCCACTGTATAATCAAACTTGACAAACCATCATAGGTGAATGGAGTAGTAAAAACTATAGTAAAGATACCTGAACCATTAAAAGTAATGGAACCATCAAAAACTTTAGTCATCGCTGACGGATCAACATAATCGTTATTAGGTAATGAAGTTGCATTTATCGTCCCCATATAAATCTGTTGATTATTATAAGTATAATTACTAGGGGTATTGGCAACAAAGAAAGAAATACTATCAATAGTACCTGCATAACCTAATTCAGAAGCAGTATATAAAATACGGGACCAACTAAAATTAAAGAAGCCATAATTGGGAGCATGAGTGGAGGTAGCTGTACCGGTACCACATTGCATAGGATGCATGCCTGAGCCTGCTCTATCACTAGCCCAATATGTAGTTGTATCATATAAAAGAGGGGTAATATATATACTGTCTTGTGCTAAATAAGTATCCGTGGTATCATTAGCCCAAAAATAAGTAGTATTGCCAAAAGCTTTAATCAAAGCACTATTGGCATACTGAATAGTATCCCCTTCTACAGTAGGCACTCCGGGAACATAACCCGAGTAAACAAATTTAGAAGTAGTATCATTTTGCTGTACGTTATCTCCTGTTAAATCAGCCCAGGCTTTAATCTCATAAGTAGAATCAGCACCCAAAGCACTAACATCCATATTAACAGTCGCAGTAAAAGAGTAATCTAAAGTATCACCAGGCTGAATGGTATCGGCAGCAGTTTCAGTAACTGCAGCAGAACCAAATAACTGATAGGACACTAATAAGCCTCCATTAATAGCCACACTGCCAATGTTTTTATAACGAACGGTAACCACCTCATTGGCAGTTAACCCGCATGAACCTATTGGTGATAATACCTCTAAGGAAGCAATATCCCAAGGTGAAGGAGTAAATTCATCTGCACCAAAATCAGGAGCTGTGGCATTACGAACATCTCCATCAATGTCGGTAGTAATACCGGCAATGGGGATAGCTCTTCCATTAAGAAGATTATTAGCCACATGAAGATTGGTTGAAGAGGTAAAATAAGGATCAATAGTATCACAACCCATAGCTGCTGTAGCTGTTATCCATGCAGTATAGGAAGATATATTAGTACCTAAATAAGCAAAATTTTGACTATTATTAAAATCATATAAATCATTATAACCATTACTAAAATCAGCGGTATCCACATTTCGTATGTAGTAAATATAACCCCCCGCATCATCGGTCAAAATATTATCTGTAACATTTACATGCTTAGTAATTCCTGCTGTCAAATCATAAAGTGATAAGGCACAGGCATTATTTTGAGTCCCCATCATCCGTACCGTATTAAAGTACACATCCACATTAGGGGTTTGGAATACCAATATACCTGCCGATAAACTTGTGGAAGTGGAATTACCAAACATCTGAACAAAGTTATTGGCAATAAGCGTTGAGTTTAAAGAGTCGAAGACACAATTTTCAACGGAGATACCATAAGCATATTCGGTAGCTAAAGTTAATAATTTATTCCCAACAATCTGTGCCGAGCCTCTATTATTTATCAAGTCAATACCATTATACGAAGCAACAGTAGAGTTTGAATCCGCCATAATATTGTTGCTATTAATCTGTACAGAACTAACATCATCTATCACAATACCTTTGGCATAATGGCCATGAATATAATTGTCATTAAAATGCCAATTATTGGCCAAAGTATCTCCAATAAGTGAAATTGCCCAAGATCCGTTTTCCAACACATTATTGTCAACAGCTATATTAGCACCCAATGAATCTGAGGCATAAACCAAAGCCATATTGCCGTCGTCAGAAGTAGCGCCATTCGTTGTTTTAATAACATTGTGCAATAACGAAAAGTCATGAACTCCATCCACAAGATAAAATGCTCTTGCATAGGTTGTATCCTGAGCTTCAAAAGTCATATTTTGAAAAGTAATATAGGCAGTACCATTAAGTTTTACCACATAATTATCAACATTACCGGTAGCATCGAAGGCTAAAGTAACCGCCGAGCTATCCATATTAGCCGATTGGAAAGTGATGGTATTCGTTGGTGAAGAACCATTAACAGGCATCAATTCAAAGTGCTCATTATATACGCCCGGAGCAACATTAAATACAACAGGGCCATTTATTCCACATTGATTTAAGGCCAAAGCGGCATCAGCAAAGGTAGAGAAGTCTGCACTACTACCACCTATGGTATAGGTTCCTGAAAGGATAGAACTACATCCATAAAAACTAAAACTTGCTGTATCATTGGCAATATTAAAATCAGAAACCCCATTTACACTATCGGTCCACGCCTTAATATAATGGCTACCTACTGTGGCAGTTTTGGTAGCTAAAGTTATGGCCGGGGTAATGGAATCTGATTTAATGGAATCGGTATAATGATACGGAGTTTGAGTTAATCCATCAAAAGTCCAATTAACATAAGCTGTAGTAACAGTATCAATACCATAATTTTTAATATTAACATCAACATTATAAGTTGAACCGCTTAAAACACCGGAATTGGGACTTAAAATGCTATACACACCAATATCGTTGGTCAAAGTACTTGGTACATCCACAGTCAAAAGCATATTGGGTCTTAAAGAGCTAGTATTACCCGATGAATTTGCACACACTCCACCACCATCACTATGATAGTCAACAGTACTGGTAAAACTAGTTGCTGTTCTATTCACTACAGCGTTACGAGAGTAGCTCGATCCGGAAACATAGTTGTCATAACACGTTTGAACCACAATATTAGAAACACCATCCCAGTGGAAAGGTGTTGAAAAAGTAAAGGTATTCCATCCTGTTACCGTTTGATAACTTGAGACGGTATAAACCTGAGTTAAATTATCTTCAAAAGTAGAAGTAAGGTCATTCACATTCGTATTTTTAAGCATAATGGTAAAACCATCATGATTATGGCCTGCTGTAGTAGCGGCATTGGGGGAAACCACATCAAAGGCAATTGAGGTAATATTTCCGGCACCCACACCTTGAGATATCAACTCACTGGCATGAATTAAAAGTTGAGTTTTATCACCGGTATAAAACTGTCCAAACACACAAGGATATCCTGTATTTGAGTTTTGATCTGTACCCGTACCTATAGCGAAGTTACCTGCATTTCTATATTTACAAAAAAATGATTTTGTGGATGTTGAATCCACATTATGACTATATGAACCATCCACAGCTTTAATATAGTAGGAGATAGAACGTCCATAACCGTAGAAAGGAATGTTACAGTAGAATGAATCAATAGTACTGGCATTATATATCATCGCTACAGTATCCGTGATATTTCCAGGATTCACCATATAAACACAATAGGCGGTATCGATTCCGGAAGCATCACTAATTGATGCACCTACATTGAATGGACCGGAAGTATAGGCCGTATCCTGCATTATCGGAGCCAATAAAGTTATTGCCGGAGGTATCAGCTCTGAAACTGATTCAGTAACCGTAACACTATCCAAAAACCAACCGTTAAAACCGGCTGCACCATTACCATTAGCATCAACAAGAGCAAAACGGATTCTTACGTTTGCCTTGTCCCCAACCAAAGAGGAGATATCAAAATGTTCCGATCTCCACATTGAATTAGTAACTATGGTCGGATGTTGATAATCCCAACCAACATAGCTGGCTCCTGAAAACTTATTACCTGATGTCGAGAAAACACCCGAATCTTGATATAATGCTCCATCAATATTCTGATATGTCAATCCATTATCTATAGAATACTGGATAAATCCACCATCAAAAAATTCAATCTTACATATCTGATTAAATTGTAATATCACAGAATGATTTCCTAAAGTTGAAAAGGAATCTGTTGTTAAATAAGTGGTATCGTTTGTCGTTACCACACTTGAATCGCTATGCAATCCTTGGCTATAAATACGCGTATTTAAAGCCCAAACGCCGGAACCCGTAGAACTGGAGGTAACCCCCAAAGGTGGCGTCTCAAAGTTTTCCTGAAAGACTACGCTCTGACCGAACATAGTTAACCCTAGGAAAAGCAATACAAAAGTAAAGATGCTTCTTTTCATAATGAATAGTTAAGTGAATAGTTAAATTAATGATTATATGCTGTTTAATAAATTATTCCTCTATTTACAGTGCAAATATAATGAAATTTTAAAATATAATACCCCTATTGTTAATTATCATTGAAGACATTTATATATAAAAAAAGTTGCTCACTAAAAATATTTTAACAAAATACATTATTCTAGTATAATTCCGTATTAAATTAATGCTTCAGCAGAAATTAATTCTCATTCCCACATTAAGTGCAATACAAAATAAATAAATGACTCTGCTTAAGGTCTGCTGAAAAGCTCAGAAGACATGTACTTTTCAGCAAGCCCTACTTAATTTCCTATAATTTTCACCTCTACTCTACGATTCTTCGCCATTTGCTCTTGCGTATGCGCATTGGGGAAACGCATTTGCGAATATCCATATCCCTGATAATCAAGTCTATCTGCATTAATACCTCTTTTTATCAAATAATTATAGACTGCTTTTGCTCGAGCAATGGACAAATTATTATAATACGACTCAGCATGAGTATGTATACTCCCACGTGGTAAATTAACATGACCTTGGATTTCCACTTTCAGATTAGGGTTGTTTAATAAAACATAATATAATTTACGTAAAGCCAATTGAGAATTACCCATAAAACTGGCTGAACCGCCTCTGAAATATACATTCTGAAGCTCAAAGGAAGTCCCTACCTTTATATTCTGAAGCTCAATTTTTTTACTAAGTAAACTATCATCGGCTTGCATAGAAAAACTAATTTTATTTTTTAGATAATTTGGCTTTGACACAATTATTTCATAATAATCTGCTATTTTAAGGGGTAAAAACAAGGATGAATTATTCTGTTGGAGAATGGTATCGGCATGGTACAGTGAATCAAAAGAAACAATGGAAATCTTAGCATTAATCATTTTTTGAGTTGCTTTATCTACAATACTCAATGAAAGAATATGATTTATATTTCTTTTTTCTTTTTTCTTTTTCACACTAGATGGCTTTAGCTGCATGATCTCAAAATTCCAGTTAATTTTAAATCCACCAGTACCACCATATACATTATCAACAACCAACAGATAAATTTTACCCGGTACTAATGTTGCCGGCAGGCTAAAGTTATTTGCTTTTCCTTCATGTACATATTTTGCTTGAGCATTCTTTCCTAAACCGGTTCTCCCTTTTTCGCTGTAATTAACTCTGGAGATATTTGATCTAATCGGTTTCATTTTCTTGTTTTTAATCGCTTTACAACAATTATTTTTTTCACATTCAAAAAGAATAAAATCATAATCATCGGTTGGTTTATCCGGTATAATCGAGAAACGTAATGTCCCTTTTTGTTTCACCACAAATTTAAACCAAGCACTATAATGTTCCTTATTAAAATAATAAAGACTATACCTTTTAGCTTTGATATCCATCACTTTACCTGCTGCTTTAGGATTATCGCAAATAAGTGGACTGTTAATATTAATCGGAATCGCATTTCTACAATCGGCATTGGCAGCCTTAATACTAATTTTTTGTTGTGCCGGTAAAGATAGAGCAACAAACATAATAAAATAAATAACGATAAAACGTAACATGATTTTTTATTCTAAGTACAAAAAAATTAATTTCTATGGACAAAACTCTATTTTGATATAACAAACTTATTTGTTGCCAATTGACGGCCCTGTTTATCCATGATAACAACAAAGTAACTACCGGCCGGATAATCTCCCGCCTTCCATTTGCCAACAGTATTGGCTCCATTCGGTATCATTAAAATGCTATCAACTTGCTCAGCCTGCATATTAAAAATCAAAGCATAGGCCTCAACATTTTTATTAATACTAAATCGGAAGCTCTCCCTCCCCGGATTGGGGCTAATGACAAGAGCTGTTTTATGATTCTGATTTATTGAATGAATCATTAAATGCTGTGCATCGTAGGATGCTAAAACATATTCTCCACTCTTAAGATAATCAACAATAAGATAACCCATAATCCAGTTTCCTTGTTGACGAAAGGCTAGCTTACGCCAAGGCAATCCGCCGTGTTTACGGTAAAGCAACACCAAGGAATCCCGCGAAGATTTTATAATATCAGCATCAAAATCATTGGTACGCCAATACTTAAAACTTCCACTGGCAATATAAGAACTATCCGCATTGGAAGTTACTGTCCAATAGTGTTTTGATGAGATATGCAAGCCCGGATAGCTTATCCCCAAAGTGTCGGGCGCCACCCAATTATACGTTATCTGAAATAAGCTGGAGTCGAACGATTGATTAACGTCTAGTTTGAAAAACGCCTTGGGAAAATCAATATTCCCACTGTGCTTTATCACTACACTATAATCGGTTGTGGCATCAGCCAATTGCTCCTCTAAATCAATAAAAACAGCTTTAGGCTTAAATCCCAATGTAAAAGATTCGTTTCCATATTGCCCCGAGAATTGGACAATGGTATCTTTGCGATGCCACTGACTATCCATAAATGTAATAGGTATCCTATTTGAATTGGCATAAAATGGTTTATGATTTAAGGCCTGCCTAAGGGCAACATTAATGCTATAATTTCCATTATCGGGTACTATGGAAAAAGAATCAAGGGCAAATTGAGAAAAACCGGGTGAGAAAACCCAAGCCTGAAAGAAATCCGTCATATCAATCCCCGAGAAACCACGAATAAAGTCTCTGAATTGAACAGAGCTTTGATTGCCATAAGCATTTAAGTTAAGGTAAGCCTTGATGGTTTTAAAGAACAATGAATCTCCAAGATAAGCACGAATACTCTGTGCTACCGTAGCCCCTTTATCATAAACAGTGCTCCCATAGGTATAATTATGTGGCACACCGGCCACAGCGCGATAAGCATTATCGATATGATGTGTGTTTTTAAGGACATCAAATAACTTATTACGCATGGAATTTTTATAATGAGTTTTATCATAAACATATTCTTGATACAATGATTCTGAAAAAACAGCCCATCCCTCATTGAGCCACATATCAGAAGCAGAATGACAACAAACCAAATCACCAAACCAATGATGCGACAGTTCATGGGCAAATAAAGTTTCGTAAGTGGCAGCACCATCAATATATCCCAATCCCAGATGAATACTTGTGGCATGTTCCATAGCTCCTGAATTAAAGGGCACACCCACATAACCTACTCTCTCCCAACGATAAGGGCCATAATAATATTCAAAGGCACTTAATATCTGTTTTAAATGAATAAAGCTGGCCTGAGCATCGGCAAACTTATATTGAGGTACATAAATCGCAATAGGCACCGGTCCCAACAAGGAGCTAAAAGTATCGCGCAAAGCCACATAAGGGCCTATTGCCACACTGGCTAAATAGGAAGGAATTTTATTATGTAAATCCCAATGATATTGTATTTCACCATTTGATTGTGTAGTGGAAATTAGAGTTCCATTACAAATAGCCATATTACTATCCTTAACCGTAATGGTAAAATCGTAAGTGGCCCTATTGGTAAAATTATCGACACAAGGATACCAAACCCTACCATAATTATGTGGATTATCTTTCATTCCAACGCCCATGTTAAAAGCATAGCTAGTATCACCGGAAAAGTAAAACCCTCCCCAACCCGAAGGGTCGATTTGTGGATGACCATGATAATATACGGTACAAATAAGAGTATCTGTTATTCCCATATTTGAGCTCAATGGAATTTGTAATAAGGTATCGTTATAGTTCCATTGATTTATTCTATTTTGGTCCACAAAAACCGAATCGACCACAAGATGTTGCAAATCCAAGGAAATAGAACTCATCCCATTATACAAGGAATGTAACGAGAGCTGAGTGTAGCCTTTTATTGAATGCTTACTAATATATTCAATCTCCAAATTAATGGAATAATGAAATACATTGAGGCTATCAATGCCCCCCAACTTATCATTAAAAGGAGCTCTACTCCCTTGACTTTGACTTTGCGCTTCGAGGCCGGAAAAACCAGCAAGAAGCATAGTAACAAAAACTAATATAATTCTCATTGAAGGTAAATTAACAAATATTAAGAATAAAAACCATACATTAAATCCAAAGGACTAATATTCATCTTTAACATTAAAAAATAAACTCTAAATTTGGCCTCTAAAATAATCTATTTTTCTAAATTTATCCATAAAAACGAACAAATTACTCTAAACCCCTAAAGATGAACATAAAACATAGTATTTATTTTCTATTATCATTTCTTTTTATTACCAATATAGCACAAGCGCAAAAGAAGTGGACATTGGAAGAGTGCATCAATTACGCCTTAAAAAACAATATTGACATCAAACAAAATAGTTTACAGCTGGATATTCAGGCAACTAATTTATTACGGTCGAAGGCAATGTTATTACCAAGTTTAAACGCCAATGGTAATGATATTGTAAATTGGGGAAAAACGGTTGACCGTTATACCAACAAATTTGCTGATGCACGCACTACTTCCATTAATTTATATTTACAAAGTTCTGTAACCTTATTCAATGGATTTAAGCTTCTCAACACGGTAAAGAAAAATAAGCTTAATTTAAAGGCACAGCAATATGATTTGGAATACCAAAAAGACATGAAGTCCATGGAGATAACGACTGCTTTTCTACAAATACTTTACGACAAGGAAAATTTAAAGAACAAAAAGGAGCAAGTCAGGCTAACACAAATGCAAGTTGACAGAACGAGTAAACTGGTAGAAGCGGGCAGTTTAGCCAAAGGAGACCTCTATAATATTAAGTCGCAACTTGCCACAGAACAAGCTCAAAAAGTTGACGCTGAAAACAAGCTAACTATTTCTAGGTTAAAATTAAAGCAACTGATGTATATCCCCAGCGATTCCACCATTAGCATCTATGCTCCCAACATCGAACTCAGTGAAGGTTTTTCGCAACTTGAAGACCCCCATCAAGTATATAATTATGCCTTAAAGAACAGGCCGGAAATAAAAAGCGCCAAAATAAAAGTTGAAAGTGCAAAGAAAGAGTTGCGCATAGCTCAGGGTGGTATTTCACCATCCATAAGTTTATCGGCAGGTTTGGGTAGTGGATATTCCGGAGCCAACAGCATTTTAGCCGGCAACCCTATATTTACAGGTTTCGTCCCCAATGGCAATATCACCACTACCGGCGACACAGTTGTTTCGCCCACCTATAGCTATAAAACAAAACCAAAAGATTGGGACAAACAATTTACGGACAATAAGAACTACTCCATTGGATTATATGTGAGCATACCTATATTTAATGGATTACAAAATTATACTACTATCAGCCAATCGAAAATAGCGATGCAGCAAGCCGAATTGCAGCTGGAAAAAAGCAAACTTCAGATGCGCCAAACTATAGAGCAAGCTTATGCCGATGCACGATCAGCCCACAAGCAATATGAGGCAGCCAATATTCAAGTAAAAGCGCTTACTGAATCCTTTGATTATGCCAGCCAACGTTATGATGCTAAAATGATTACAGCTTTTGAATATAATGATGCAAAGATAAAACTTGATATGGCCAAAAGCGATCTTCTAAATGCAAAATTCAACTATATTTTCAGAGTAAAGGTTCTGGATTTCTATAATGGAAAACCATTAAAACTTTAAAGTGAACTATTCATAAAAATTGAACAAAACGCCCTAACCAAAATACTTAATTAAATCCGATGACAAAAAAGAATAAAACAACAAATAAAAAGCGAAATACTATTATAATTATTGCTGCTATAATAGTTGTAATAGCCCTTGTGGTAGCGAAAAAGCAAGGACTAATAGGTAAAAAGGAACTTACCAAAGTAAGCACAGAGAAAGTAGAGCGAAGAAATATTATTGAAAGCATTACTGCCAGCGGAAAAATTCAACCGGAGAAGGAGATAATGATTGCCCCGGATGCCTCCGGCGAGATTAAAGGCCTTTACGTAAAAGAGGGAGATAGTGTAAAAAAAGGACAGTTGCTTCTCAAAATTAATCCGGATATCTATTTGAGTACAGTGGATAAGGTGCGCGCAAATCTCAACTCCTCAAAAGCAAATTACGCAAATTCTAAAGCACGGCTATCACAATCCGAATCGCAAATGATAAAAGCCCAATTAGACTTTAATAGGAGTAAGAATCTGCATGACAAAGCTGTGGTATCGGATGCTGATTTTGAAGCAGCAAAATCAAAATACGAAGTTTCCAAAGCGGAAGTGGAAGCAGCCAAAGAGAATGTGGAAGCAGCAAAATATGCAGTTAATAATGCCACAGCAGCACTAAAAGAAGCCAACGATAACCTGACAAAAACTTCAGTATTCTCTCCCATTGACGGAACAGTATCAAAATTATCAAAGGAAAAAGGAGAAAGAGTAAGTGGTGCCTCCCAATTTTCACCGGGAACGGAAGTTATGCGCATTGCCAACCTTAACAATATGGAAGCACAAGTGGATGTTAGTGAAAACGATATAGTACGAGTTCATTTAAACGACACTGCTCTAATCGAAGTCGATGCCTATTTGGGAAGGAAATTTAAAGGTTTGGTAACTCAAATTGCCAATTCCGCTAACTCCACAGGCGCAGGCACTGATCAGGTTACCAATTTTAAAGTTAAAATACGAATGCTTCCCTCCTCATATAAGGATTTACTGGATTTAAAAAAGCCAAATCTATCTCCTTTTAGGCCGGGCATGTCGGCAAGTGTAGAAATTTTAACTACCTATAAGCACAATGTGCTAACAGTGCCAATTCAAGCTGTAACAACTCGTGATGACACCAGTAGCGTTGGTAGTCAGAAAGCCATTGTCAGAAAAAACCAAGATACTAAAAAACAAAACAAACTGGAAGAGGAGCCCAAAGAATACGTATTTGTTTACCAAGGAGGAAAAGTTCACCTAAGAGAAGTGAAAGTAGGCATTCAAAATACTGATTACTATCAGATATTAAGTGGTTTACAAGAAGGGGAAGAAGTAGTTACCGCACCCTATAGAGCTATAAGCAAGACCCTTAGAAATGGACAAGAAGTAGAAAAGGTAGAAAAGAATAAACTTTTTAAAGGAGCTAAAGATTAAGTATAAATCAGCATTGTTAGATAAGGATACAAGAAGATAGATTATTGGCCTAAATCCAGAAATATTATAAGGAGAGATTTCTAATTCCTTTTATTCACATAGGAAGCTGTAAATTGTATGGATTCAAGCTTAAATCAAGTGTTTTTATCGGATAACAATGTCATTTATTAAAGAGTTAGGCAGCAGCAAAACAAAACCCATAAGAATATTCCTCAAACTAAAGAGATTGTAATACTTTGAGGAATTTGGATTATCTTTGTAGCATAAAATTGAAAATAATCCTATGCAAAAGATTTTAAGAAAAATATTGCTTGACAAACTTCTCGTTCTAAAAGATAAAAACTTTATAAAGGTTGTTACAGGGGTTCGTCGTGCAGGTAAATCGACTTTACTTTTGCAATTTCAAGAATTATTAAAGGAAAAAAATTCAAATGTGTCGCTTATTTCCATAAATATGGATTTACCCGAATTCCGATTTCTTGGTGAGAAAAATTGGAAAGAAATTTACGATTATATCCAATCATTATTACGAAAAAATGAAATAAATTATGTTTTCATAGATGAAGTACAAAATATTCCGGAATTTGAAAAACTGCTTGAAGGATTATATGTTACTTCAAATATAGATTTATATGTTACAGGTTCAAATGCTTACCTTTTATCAAGCGAATTAGCAACCATACTTACAGGCAGAGCATATGAAATCAACGT
>WGCS01000030.1 GCA_015493685.1 Bacteroidales bacterium | reverse complement strand
GTATTCTTTAATGTAACTGTACGGCCTACCCCACCCTTAAATGAATAGAATGTTACAACCTTACCATCGGTATATTTTAAATTCATTATTGATTATTTCCTCACAACTAACATAATTAATTTGTCAATTCGAGGGATACGCGTCTACGTGGCCACATTGATAAATCGCCACTGTATATTAATGATGAGTCCTGCTTTAAAATACCATTAGGTTTTATTAACTTTTTACTACTGTTAATTTTATAAATTTTGAACGACAATATAATAATACCCAAAGCCCCAATACAAGACAAAAGTATAACAAATACATAGAAAATATTTAGTATCATTACTTCATCTTAGAAAAAATGGCCCATGTACAACTAGCTAATACAGCGGTAAGTGAAATACTGGCCAATCTCATTAAAGATATTTTATCACTTGTCTGAGGAAAAACGGTCAATTGCATTGATTTAGTTTTTATAAATCCATACATAGCCAAAAAAACTAACGCTACAAATCCATCAATTAAGACAATTGTATATATTACATTATTTTTGTGGAAAATTTTATTAAAATCAAAATAAATGTCAAATGTACAACCAATCAAGATAAGAGCTCCTACAATTAACAAATCGCCACTGGATAACAGCTGACTGTAAGAATTTGGTAAATTTAAGACAAATTTGGACACTGGCCATACTCCTACTGCAAAACAAACGGGCAAGGCCAATTCAACCAACCCCCATCCTATTATTTTTCTTTGAATACTTTTTAAATCCATAAACTTTGTCCTGTAAATTTTGTACGCCCAACGCCACGGCTCAGGGGCGGCAAACATGCGGAGCAACCCCCGTCAAATGCCACTAAGGCTTCTGCGGGGCACTGACTTTCAAAAGCCGCCGCGCTGTTTGCCGTCCCTTGCAGCCGATTGTTGGGCAATCCATATCTACGCTAAAAGCTGATCACATCTTAACACGACATGCTCTAAGGCTGTTTTACAATTACTTACATATCTATGACTTTTTCTATAAGCTGGAAGTGTGTCAATTTTATCTAGAACATTTAAAGCAGCATCCTGAACTTCTTTTATCTCTCCTTTTTTTAATTTTTTTCCAAAACGATCGATAAAATTTTGGTAATTGGTTGCAACCCGATATGGATAATGGCGTCTATCATCTTGGATTTGCCGATTTATAATATTACGTGCTTCACGAAAGCTATTCATGATTTCTGGATAATCAAGCACCTGAGTGGCTTCAACCATGAGAAATCTGGCGTAATGATTATCGATTTGGAAAGTATCCCACCCCCTTTTTCTAGCTAAGGAGTATGACGTCTCAAAATATTTTTTTGACTGAAATATTTCATTTTGCACGAGAGAGGCTATGGCGTATTGAAGCCAAAAAAGCGGATTGGAATGACAATTATCATAATTTTTTATAGATTCATAGTAGTGGAGAATTGCCTTTCTCTTTCCTCTCTTTTCAGGAAACAAAGACTGAACACTGCTAAATCGAGTTAGACTCTTAAAAATATCTCTATACCTTGGACTTATTTTTGAGCCAGCTATTATTTTTTCTACCATTCTTATTAGAATGGCAGAAATGGTTTCGCCTTCAACTGTATTTTGGATTAAATATTGAGCGGCTATAGGAGATCGTACCAATGCGGCATAATAGTTAAAACTAATAACTTCCTTAATCAATGGGTCGCTTTTAAAATTCGGGTTGTATATAGCATCAGTGCCCCATATATCAGTTAAAATATCTAATGTTGGACCATGATTTAACAATGATAATATTAAAATACTTAACAAAATTTTATAATTCTCACCTTTATCTTTAAGGCGATGTGATATTAATGTTAGTTTTTTAGCAATCTGAGGAGATTCCAATAGTTTTAACAATATCGCATGAAATTGTCGTCTGCAATTTGAGGTTAAAAAACGCCTTTTCTCAAAAATCCCTTGTCCTGCACGTTTTCCCCAAAGACCATATTCATCCAAAGCTGTTATTATCCAACTTATTTCATCATCACCAAGAAGATCGACATTAATTTCCAATATCTCAGGTCTACCAAGAGAAGCGTGTAAATCATCAATCATTATGTCATTAACGGCATTACGAGCAGTGCAAATAATTATAGCTGTATCGCTAGCATTAGAGGAAAATACTGAAATTTCGTCAAGCCAATTCTGGTATTCTTCTACTATTAAGACTATTCTATCATTTAATTTGGCAATAAATTCGAATTCTTTTTCTGAATGTTCATTTCGTTCCAATGCTTCAAAAATTCTGAAGCCCTGCTCTGCAAGTTTTAGTTTTAGTCCCTCTAATAGCATACTTTTGCCGTTGCAAAGATCAGAATTAATCACAAAATATCTTTGCCCTGACGCTATTTTATCAACTATAGAGTTTGTCTCCTTTCGAAATAAATAAAATGTCTTACCCGTACGAAATGATTCACTAATGATTTCGTTAGTGCGTTTGCCAAATAATAATAAATCGATAAAAGTCTTATCAGTAATAGCGGTCGCTACTGTTGAATAAAAAAATTCGTTTACAGATCTTAAAGAAATTTCGGTCTTATCTTTAGGGGTAAAAGTTTTCTCAATTTCTTTTTTTATCTCGATAAATTCTTTGGCTGTTTTTAAAATAACTGTTCCAAATTTTTTTACTCTACGAATAGTTGCTTCATTGGTGCTTTCTCCCAAAAAGAAAAAACATTTTTCCTTTAAAGATTCTGATTCTGCTAAGATACGTTTAATATCGAGATCAAATAAAGAATAACCTATAAAGAAAACAGATTGGGCTAATCTTATATCCTGCCTTAAAAGCATCGCCCAAGGTGAGTCGACAATTGATGCTGTAACATAACTTGATTCAGTAAGCTTTAACTCATTCCATATCTTTTCTCTGTCTAACGATTCAACGAAACCGTTAAGATGAATACATATGGTATGATCTTTTGGGATTCGATAGAGATCATGGCTGAGAGTTATTGGTGTCAATCGGTTCCCCGTAGCATGATAGGCGGTTTCTATGATGTTATCATAATTTGTGGTATAAATTCTTTTCCAAGGAATAGTGGCAATGTTTTGGTGAAACGGTTGAATAGTCTTGGCGGTATATTCTTTTTGTATCACCTCAATTAATTTGTCCGTCCCATTTTTCTCCGCATAAACTTCTGCGGCATCCTCTAACGAACTTGAAGATTCTATACCTATTTCAGATGATAAATATTTCGCTAATTCACCACCTAGTTTGAATTTACCGTCATTTATATTAATCGCATCTTGGGAAAATCCTGATCCCACAAACAAAATTGCTTCACCGTTTAGAGCATTTTCAATAGCTTTATTTAAATTCATTATTTATCCTTCATAAAATTATCACATTTCTTGCCCAACGGCAGGGCTCAGGGGCAAGCGGGATTAGCAGTAACCAACTTTGAAAAACCGAAAAGGTAAATTTGAAAGACTGGACTTCGGAAAACCGCCGTGCCCGCTTGTCCCTTGCAGCCCATTGTTCGGTTCTCGTATTTAAGCCCATGGTGCTTTTTTAAGGGAATACTTGCTAAACAAAACGTTTGACATGATAGTTACCCAGACATTTGAAATTTCTTTTCGTATATGCGGATGGCATTGCCTAGTGCAATTTCTTTTTCGTAAATTGTGCCTAGATCTTAAATTTTGTGGTAAACATTTTAATCCTAAGGTCATGCTATATATGTCTCTCACTAATGAATCATGAAATAACCATTGCTCAACATGATCTGTTGATGCTCTATAACAAGCAACTTTTATGGGCTTCTCTAACAGCTTAGTTTTATGTAATATGCAGTAATTATTAGAGAGGGGGACACTACTTGGGGCAATAGAACCTGGACACGTCAGGTTGATCGTTCTTTTAGCAGCATTAAGCCAGCTCTTTTTAGCTATTAAAGACAACCAATTGCTATGCCATGATTGTGATGGGGGGCAACCAGTTATAGTTTTTCCATATGATATCTTTCGTGGCCATTCTTTGTGTGTAAACACACCACTTTTTGTTGGCCGAATCAACAAATTTGCATAATGGCGGTATATCCTATTTTCAGGATTGTTCCAAATGTCATATTGGCTAATTTTTTCTTTAACTACTGCAAATCCGACAAAATAATAATCAATATTACCTCCGTTTTCATTCATAGCAAAAAAAGAGACTATATCCCCTTTATTAACTATTTCTCTTGTTCCTTTTCTACAAACTCCCCAAGTTACTTCTCCACCATCATTTTTGAAAATTGATCTCGCAATAAATGAAGGGTCGTCACCTATGTCAGGCAACCATGAACTTGGCATCATTGAGTTATAACCTCGTGTAGAGTAAAATTTTTTTACATGATGAGGTCCTTTTAAACAATGAGCATTGAACTGTGAGTAATACGAAATAATAAATAAATTCATTTTCATTTAAAGGATACCAAGGAAATGAATATTCAGACCGAACGACCAAGGTCACCTGCCGCCAAGGAGCGCAGCGGAATTGGCGGTCAGGTGCAGCGTTTTGTTCGGCGCAGCCGTTATTTATTTGTATTCAGTGTATTTCTTTGCACTTCCTCTCACAAGATCAGGAGGATATTTTTCTTTGTTTAATTCCAGTTTTCGTTTTGCGCATTCAATTGGATCAAGACCAAATTGATTTGCAATATTGACAAGGTAGATCATTACATCACCTATCTCTTCTTTAATATTATCTAACTTGCTTTCTGGTAAGTTTCTACTCTCATCCTCTGTTAGCCATAAGAATATTTCCAGCAATTCAGACGCTTCTACGGCAAGACCTATAGCCAGATTTTTCGGAGAGTGATATTTTTCCCAATCGCGTTCCTTAGCAAAGTTAGCAATTTGCTTTTTCAATGTATCCATAATTATAGTGTTCCGGTTTTGCGCAGGTAATCTTCTATAATTGCTTCATGCTCAGGATCTAATTTTCTAAAAGTCATAATAGGTCCATACGGTTTAGCATCTTCTCCAAGTAAGTCTACAAGGTTAAATGGATTATTGATAGGTTTAGTATCTTTGCAAATTACAAGATATTTCCATCTTCCTTCATTTCCAGGCCAATATTTCTCAACCTCACCTTGCCTTAATAGTCTAATGTCTACTAAGCGCATTAAATATTGTATTTGCTTCTCACCAGCATTGCAGTCGCTTTTATTTTTGCTTACAAGAACAAGTTCATTGGGATACCAATCTCTAGGCATGGAAGAAAAAGCGTGTTTTTCATTTCTAATAACACTGTCAAACGTTCTTCCTGAAGTTTTAAACAAATACATTTCGTCCTCCTATTTTTACGCCGAACGTCCAGGGTCACTTGCCGCTATGGAGCAAGGCCGAAGGCCGCAGCGGAATAGCGGTCAAGTGCACCCGCTTGTTATCTTTTTGTTTTATATCAATTAATTACCATCGATATATGCTATTTGCCACCTCCAAACAAAGAAAATATCCCGTATTTGAAGAAACAGTCTACATTCTGGAAACCTATTTCATGCATTGCCTTCATCTGTGATCCGAGAGTATCCGGCGTATTGTCTGGATTCCCTTTATATTGTTCTGTAATACCAAGCAACTCTTTACGATCTTTATAGTTTGGGTGCTCTTTAATCCACTGTTTCCAAAGCGATAAATACCACTTTTCTAATGCCTCTGTTGGTGGGAGGATAACATCATAATGGACAAAATAGCCTCCTGACGATAGATGATCATAAATATAAGCATACAAATCATACTTTTCTTCCAACGAGAGATGGTGAATAGCCAGGGAAGAATAAATGAAATCAAAATCTTTTGACAAAGGGTCCTTGGTCAGCAATTCTTGGAAGCTTGATTGAAGGTATTGAATATTTGAATAATCTTTTAGGCGACCTTTTGCGGCATTAAGCATCTCTTGTGAGCCATCGACTAATACCACTTCTTCAGGACTATATGATTTTAATAATTCCTGGATGAATAGGCCGTCACCACAACCGAGATCAAGGATCTTATTTCCAGCCTTATGAG
>WGCS01000029.1 GCA_015493685.1 Bacteroidales bacterium | reverse complement strand
CTCTCATAACGAATATAAGTTATTGAGAGTGTTTTGATATATTAAATAATATTGAATATTAATGTCAATAAAAAATATCAATATATGAACTTTATAGACTATTATAAGATATTAGGCATAAAAAAGACTGCTACAGCGGAGCAGATTAAGAAAGCCTACCGGAAATTGGCCAGGAAGTATCATCCTGACTTGAATCCTAATGATAAAGAGGCAGAGAAGAAATTTAAGCAAATAAATGAAGCCAACGAAGTACTTGCTGATCCTGAGAAACGGAAGAAGTATGATAAATATGGGAAAGACTGGAAACATTCTGATGAGTTTGAGAAAGCCAAGCAACAGCAAGGGCGTAATCAATATCAGCAACAGGCTTATTCCGGTGGTGATTTCTCTGGTGGTGATTTCTCTGATTTTTTTGAGTCGATGTTTGGTGGCAGTGGAGCAGGAGGTTTTTCAGGACAACGAACGCAACGCAGGTATAAAGGGGAAGACTATAATGCCGAATTACAATTGGATATTAAAGATGTTTTTTCCTCACATAAGCAAGTGCTGACGGTGAATGGAAGTAAAATAAGACTCACTATTCCTGCCGGTATAGAAGATGGACAAGTGATAAAAATACCCTCCAAGGGAGGCAAGGGAGTTAATGGAGGACCCAATGGCGATCTTTATATTAAGTTTAACATAAGGAATACCACCAAGTTCAAAAGGGTGGGAAGTAATTTGTTTGCTACGGTTGATTTGGATCTATATACCGCTGTTTTGGGAGGCGATACCATGGTGGAAACATTCGATGGCAAGGTGAAACTTAAGGTGGCTCCTGAAACTCAAAATGGGACAAAAGTGAAACTTAAAGGTAAAGGATTCCCTGTTTATAAAAAAGAAAAACATCATGGGGATTTAATCATTACCTACACTATTAAAATACCAACGAAATTATCTGCTAAGGAAAAAGAATTGTTTCAAGAATTACAAAAAATTAGACCGCATGACTAAGCAAGATTTAATACTAATAGATACCATCTGCTCCAAGTACGAAATTGATGTTGATTTTATGCAATCCTTAGATGATATTGGATTGATAAATATACTTACGATTGAGCAGTCGCATTTTATCTCTGTTGATAGGATAAATGACCTTGAAAAAATCATTCGTTTGAACAATGATTTACAAATTAATTTAGAAGGAATTGATATTATTTTCAACCTTTTGGATAAAGTAGATAAGTTGGAAAATGAGTTGGCTACAATTAATAAAAGGCTTAAACTGTATGAGGATGATATTGAATATTAGATTCTTTACAAAATAGTTTACAAAAGTTTCTGTGTGCTTTATGTGGATGTTGTAATATTGCAAAATACACTGATAATAAGTAGATTAGTGCATTTATTTTAATAAATTTAATTATGAAAAAGAGAATTATTATTGTTGGAGGAGGTTTTGGTGGTATTACGGCAATGCATGCTTTGAAAAAACATATAGGACATAAAGCGGAGGTAGTGCTAATTGATTATCGTACTGATACATTAAATAAGCCCCGGTTGCCGGAAGTGGCAATTAAAGGAGAAAGTGTTGAACATGCAAGATTCTTGATGAAGAATGCAGTTAAACAAGATGGGTATGTTTTGATACAAGAAACCGTTATTAAAATTGATCCAAAGGCGAAAAAGGTATATTTGAAAGAAGGAGGTATTGAAACATACGATTATTTGATACTCTCACCCGGAGTTAAGAAGTTTTATGATGGCATAGAAGGCTTTAAAGAGTATGCCTATTCAGTATGTGATGATATTCAGGCCCCGCGATTATGGAGAAAACTCCAAGAATTTGAAGGAGGACCTATTTATATTGGTTCTATGCCTTACAAATCGGGAACACGAATTCCGGCTCCTAAATTACTTGCTCCTTGTGAAGGTCCGGTGGGAGAGGTGATGTTTATGCTGCGTGAGTTTTTATCGAAGAAAGGTATTTTAGATAATAGCTCTATTACTGCTTTTAGTCCTGCTAAAATATTCTTTGAAGATGTGGGCGATAAGGTAAGGAATGATGTGGGAGCAATAATGAAGAAAGAAGGCATTGCTTTAATTACGGATAAGGTAGTGGCTAAGATTGATGCGCAAAAGATATATTTTCAGGATGGGACAAGTGAAGACTGTGCCCTAGCTATTGTATTGCCGGAGTATAAGCCCCATGCCTTTATATCGGAGGCTGGTTTGTCTGATGAGGCTGGATTTATTCCGACGGATCGGCAAATGAGACATCTTGACTATCCTGAAATATTTGCCACAGGTGATGCTACCGCATTGTCCGTACCTAAGTTGGGGCATATTGCTGTTATCCAGGGTGATATTGCTGCCAAAGCAATAGCTAATGAATTGCTTGAAAAAAAGATTGAGATTCCCGAGTTTAAGCCGGCAGTACTTTGCATTATGGAACGAGAGAATATGCAAGCTACCATGATTTATTCCGATGTGCTCTATGGTGGAAAACTTGATGAAACTATTGATAATTCATTGGCCTATGGAATGAAGTGGAGCTTCGACTTTTACTATAATTTTACCAGAGGTCACATGCCTCCCGATTTTGCCGAGAAATTATTGGTGAGTTATCTTAATAAAAGAAAGAAGGACTAAGGCTATTTTAGAATTTAGCACCTTTAATCCATGCAATTATTCTTTTGTCATTGGGCTTTACTCTTGGTTTAAAAATATGAACTAAATGTCCGTGTTCATCAATAAGGTATTTCTGAAAATTCCATCTTACCCGACTATCAGCATAGCCATTGAGTTTTTTCTTGGTAAGCCATTGGTAAATGGGCGCTTTTTTTTTGCCTTTCACCGATATTTTAGCCATTATATTAAAACTCACATTGTAAGTAAGAGTGCAAAATTTCTTTATCTCCTCATTACTTCCCGGTTCTTGATGAAGAAAATCATTGGAAGGGAAGGCGATAATCTCAAAGTCTTTTCCTCCATAAGTTTTATAAAGGTTTTCCAACTCAGTATATTGTGGAGTGTAAATGCATTTTGATGCCACATTGACAATCATTATTTTCTTTCCTTTTAACTTTGACATGGAAAAATCGTGACCATTAATGTCTTTTACAGTATAGGAATATATGGTGGGTTTGCTTGGAGTAAATGACATCATAG
>WGCS01000028.1 GCA_015493685.1 Bacteroidales bacterium | reverse complement strand
AAATTTTGTAAATATTCATTAAAATCTAAATACAAGTTTTCCAATAAATGTAAATCGTCAGCCGAAAAATCAGTTAGATTTTGTCTTCTCATATAAATGGTTTTTAGATGTGAATTTTGTGGAAAACTTATATTTTGTAAGCCTGTATTTTCAATCATTAAAAATTCAAGATTTGGATTATGTGATAAATCTAGTGTAGAAATGACATTATAATTATGAGGATTGTCTGCATGAAATACTGGATTGCCTGCTAACAGCACGTGTAAATTTACTAAACCTGAAACATCCAATTGGTTTAGACGAGACTCCCTGCAATCTAGATATTCCAATTGTGTATTTTGGCTTAAATCTATTTTGGTGTAGTTGTTGTTAAAAAAGCCTATATCGTTCATTTGTAAAAATTTTAGATTTATATTATGTCGTGTATTAATACTATCTAAATCATACATGCCACCTAGATAAAGAGTGTCTAATTGGCTATTGTTTGTTAAATCCAAATATGAAATAGTTGTAGTTGCCATATCCAATCTATGTATATTGATAAAATCTTGCAAGCCGGTAATATCATGAACCATGTCACCACTACCGGATAAAGCATGAATATTTAGTCTTGTAGCATTGTAAGCATCACTTGTCAAGATATGTCCGTTAATGGTATGATCACTGTCAATACCTTGATCTATCAATAATTGTTCAAAAACAGGATCGGGAATATTAGTGTATTGCGAAAAGACGTTTATAGTCATGACCAATACAAAGAAAAGAAAAAAGTATTTTTGTTTCATTTTACTTGAATTTTTTAAAAGACTATTTGTCAAGTTATTCTCAAAATTAAGAAAAAAACTTGACAAATAGTCTCATAGTTATATTTTATTGCTTGTAAATAGTTTTTTGAATCTGCACACCGGTTTCAGTTGTTTTTTTAATAGTGTGATATTTATGATTTTCCAAATTGTTTATTAAATTTGGGTCAGCACTTTGTTGTTGATTTAAAGTGGTATCAACACCATTTGGGGCACCGGGGGTGTTAGTTGTATGAATGTCAGTTGTAATGACCGGCTCTCTTGTTATTGTGTAAGGACTGGCTGTACTATTGGTATCTCTATAATCATACATTATAATGTCTCCTGATATTTCGGGTATTTGAACGCCAAAAACGATACCTGATACTCGTACAGGACAACTAGAATTGTCGGGATAATGAGTATCTCTTAATGTAGCATCATTAGGATTTACAACATCACCGGTCGTATAATTACCAGAATTAATGGTAAAGATACGATAGGTGTAACCCGGCTGAAAAACGCAATATTCATTAGTCGGTCTTTTAACATCAACATAGCCAGGTTTGTCCGGTGCTTCAACAGCACTAATGATAGGTGTTGTGTTACTATTAGGGGTGCCAATTCTATGATCGTATGGTTTGTAAAGTTCTTTAATGTCGGACAAATAGGGTTGAATATAGGGATTATTTGGAACAATCTGTCTCATTCTAACGCCTTGTCCTATTGTAAATTGATTTCTAAAGGGGACATAAGACATAAAATTTTTAGTTACAATGTTGAATGGATCTACATAAGGTTCACCAACCTGATCAACAACTTCGGGTATATATACAAATATATATGAAGTGTTGCTATCAGGGCATACATTTGGGATTCTTTGTGTAGCTGGTGTATCAGCTATAAAATCTCCTTTACTATCTGCATTGTAATTTGGATCACTTGGGTCCCTAGTTACATTTTCAGAATTAGATGAGAAATTAGGAAAATAAGCCCAATCTTGAGGTATATGATAACAAGGGTTAGTAATGGATGTATTTAAGTTACCTTGATTAGAACCTGTTCCTAAAAATGTATGATTTATTCCGAAAATATGTCCAAATTCATGTGCAATAGTTGATGTGTGAATAAATGGTGAATCTTCATCAAAACATATTTGTCCTATTCTTATATTATCTGGTCCTATAGCTTGACCACCGGAATTATTGATTAGATACACATTTAATACGTTAGGTATGGAATTGTTGGTGTCAGAATCATGATCGTGACCTATGTATTTAAAATAAAAATGAAATTGGTTAAATTGTTCATTCAAATATTTAATTCCGTGTAAATAATCACATTCGTTTAGAGTTTGATTGTTCAAATCATGAATAAATACATTAAATGTTATCGGTGTTGTATTTTGAAAACTTACATTTTTTAGTTCGTCAACAGTCATTGAGCGAACATTTGCATTATTAAATCCGTCATAATAATGACTACTACGCATTTGTTGATAATCGGTATCAGTTTCGTCACCTTGTCAATTGTTGTTTTGTGCCATTAGATTTAAACTTGCTAATAGCAAAAAGATAAAACTAATTTTTTTCATAAGAAGCGTTTTAAATTACACCTACTCCTTTTTTTAAGGTCAGCTTTTCGGCTTATTCCTGACCGCCGGTAGCAATCAAGATTTTCAACCTTGGGGGTAATTAAATTCCTTTTTTTTTGTGTTTAATTGGCTTACTTTTACCTAGGATTTTTGCCAGTTTCTTTATCCGAATTAGTCGGTGCGCTATTGAATTTATTACCGCCGGTCTCCACTTAATGGCTACTAACAAACATTTTTTTAATTATAGGGTAGTATCCCTTTTTGTGT
>WGCS01000027.1 GCA_015493685.1 Bacteroidales bacterium | reverse complement strand
ATATGGGAATTACCATTAACAAGGGATGATTTTTGGGGTCGGAAGCAAAATAATCAATAATTTGGTTTGATTTATAAATATCCTTTTTACCCAAAGCTTTCTGTAACTCAAAAACATTAAAATCTTTGGAGATACCAATGCGTTCTTCCACATTATCCACATCAATACTCTTGTCCTTTTTTGCATCAATAAGTAATTTTTTTAGCTCGTTGCTAATACGCGATAAATCATTTCCCAGGTATTCCGATAGGAGCATACTTGCCGGTGGAGTAATAGAAAAACCCTTAGCTTTAAAATAATCACTTATCCAATTAGGAATCTTATTGTCATAAAGTTTCTTGGATTCGTAAAGGACATACGATTTTTTAATCTTCTGAGCTACTTTTTTACGCCCATCAATTTTACCATACTTGTGACAGAATACCAATATTGTTGATGGCTGAGGATTTTCTGCATAGGACAAAAGCTCGTCAATATTTTTTAACTGCTGAGCTTCTTTTACAAGCACTACCTGATGGCTGGCCATCATAGGAAAGCGCTTGGCCATACTTATTATCGTTTTTATATCAGTCTCTCTACCATAAACAACCGTTTGGTTGAAATCTTTTTCCATTTCGTTGAGCACAGTCTTGTCAATGGCTTCGCATATTTTGTCAATAAAGAAAGCCTCATCACCATGGAGGTAATAAATAGGAGAAAATACTCTATTCTTAATATTTTTAAGAATTTCGTCGTAAGTCATAATGCCGGTATATTGATGCAGGATAGTAGATTAGCCAAAACGTAAATGGCGAACAGTTTTCTTGCTGTCGATAAGTTGTTTCAAGGATTCAATACCAATTTCTATATGGTCGTGAACGAAGTTTTTACTTACTAATTTATCACTGGAATCGGTTTTTACTCCGGAAGAAATCATAGGTTGGTCAGTGACCAGAAGTAGAGCCCCTGTAGGGATATGATTAAAAAAGCCCACAGAGAATATTGTTGCCGTTTCCATGTCAATGGCCATGGCTCTGGTGGTTCGTAAATAGGCTTTGAAATCCACATCATGTTCCCATACTCTTCGGTTTGTGGTGTACACAGTCCCAGTCCAATAGTCTCTTTTGAAGTCGCGAATGGTTGTGGAGATAGCTTTCTGTAAGGCAAATGCAGGCATGGAAGGTACTTCGGGAGGAAAATAGTCATTTGATGTTCCTTCGCCACGAATAGCTGCGATGGGGAGAATGAAATCTCCCAATTTGTTTTTCCTTTTAAGCCCGCCACATTTCCCTAAAAAGAGAACTGCTTTGGGTTGGATGGCTCCCAGAAGATCCATTATGGTAGCTGCATTAGCACTACCCATTCCAAAATTAATAATGGTAATATTATCTTTGGTGGCACTGCACATGGCTTTGTCTCTTCCCTCAATCTCTACTTGGTTTATTGACGCGAATATTTCAACATAATTATTAAAATTAGTTAATAATATATATTTACCGAAAGTCTCTAGGTCCTTACCTGTATATCTTGGTAACCAGTTGTTTATAATTTCTTCTTTTGATTTCATAAGCATGATATTAATTTTATCAAAATTAGCAAAAAAAGCAATTGCTTTTAATATTTAGTGAAATCGGCAAGAAATATAATTTTCTTGCTGATAAGGAGCTGTTAGAGGCGAGTCTCTACTTTTTTCTGCATTATTGTTTTCCACGAACTAAAATCGCCCTCTTGAATATGCTTTCTTGCTTCTTTAACCAGCCATAGATAAAATGCCAGATTGTGAATACTGGCAATCATAGGGCCCAGGCTTTCTTTGGCGCTAAATAGATGGCGCAGATAGGCTCTGCTGTATTGGCTATCGACAAATGATAATCCATTACTATCGATGGGGCTGAAATCATTATACCATTTTTTGTTTTTAATATTAATAATTCCTTCGCTGGTGAATAGCATCCCATTTCTACCATTGCGTGTAGGCATAACACAGTCAAACATGTCCACTCCCAAAGAGATTCCCTCTAATATATTCGATGGAGTGCCAACTCCCATAAGGTATCGAGGTTTATCATCGGGAAGAATCTCATTGACAATACTAATTGTTTCATACATTAGTTCGTGAGGCTCGCCCACCGATAGTCCGCCAATGGCGTTGCCATCGGCTCCTTTTGAGGCAATCATTTCGGCAGACTGTTGCCGTAAATCTTTATAAACACTCCCTTGCACTATGGGAAAAAGAGTTTGCTGATATCCATATTTAGGCTCTGTTTCATTGACGCGATCGATACAACGCTGTAGCCAACGGTGCGTCATGTGCATGGAATTTTTTGCGTAATCGTAATCGCAGGGATAGGGAGTGCATTCGTCAAAAGCCATCATAATATCAGCCCCTATAATACGTTGAGTATCCATAACGCTTTCGGGAGTAAATAAGTGTTTCGATCCATCAATATGGCTTCTGAAATGAACGCCTTCAGGTTTTATTTTTCGGGTTTCACTTAATGAATACACTTGATATCCGCCACTATCGGTTAATATGGGACGATTCCAGCCATTAAATTTATGTAAGCCTCCGGCTTGTTCCAATACTTCCAATCCCGGTCGTAAATATAGGTGATAGGTATTACCAAGAATGATTTGTGCCTTAATATCTTCGCTGAGTTCTTTGATGTGTACAGCTTTTACTGTTCCGGCAGTACCCACAGGCATGAATATTGGAGTCTCAATTTGACCATGGTCTGTTGTGATAAGTCCTGCTCTGGCATTGCTTTTAGGGTCCTTATGTTGTAATTTAAAATCCATAAACGTTGTTTTAATATAAATGCTTTTTATAGCAAATAAAATGGCGGCAAAAGTACATAAAGCCCTTAAGACCACAAAGTCTTTTTGGGGAATTATCAGCGTATGATTAAAATAGTATAAAAGAGGCAAATCTATTGAGTTTTAAAGGCTTTTGGATACTAACATTGATGACTAAGTTCTAATTATTACCGTATTTTGTTTAAAAAGTTCATAAAGACCGTAAGCGTTATTCTTGTTATCGAATTGCACGAATTATTTATATATAGGAATGTGTTGAAATTGATAGGGAATAGATATAGCCACAATACTGGTGATATGGAGTATCCTGTTGACATGCAGCAGGGATAGTAGCGGCAGCTCGCATACAACAAAGTAAATTGCTGGAGTAGCGATTGGGAGCTATTGGAAGAATAGCCTCCCAATGGCTTTACGCAAGCTTTGCTTTGTGAGGCGACTAAAGCGGATAGCCCGTGAAGCTGCCCCAAAAAAATGCCTAAATAAAGAAAAATATATTCTAATTTAATTGTTGACAGCGTTGTTTTTAAAATGGTATTACTAAGAGAATATTATGCTAGGAGGAGGAACTTTAGTTGATTTTTGACATATAAAATAGAAATAAATATAATTGTGATTAAAGTTAATGGCAGGCCGGATTTTAGTATATTTGTGTTGATGATGATTGAGTTGGATGATTGAGTTTTAAAAAGCAGAATCCGAAAAGCTTGAAGAGTAGGAAAAGCAGTAATTTAAATTTAAATACGATGGAAATTAAAAATGTAACAATAGCAGGAGCAGGGGTGCTAGGATCGCAAATAGCCTGGCAAACTGCCTATCATGGATTTAATGTTATGGTATATGACGCCTTTGAAGAAGGCATAAAGAAGAGTAAGGAATTTCATGCTAATTTTGCGCAATTGTTTATGGCAAGTAGGGGTGCTAGTCAAGCCAAAATTGATGAAACTCTCAAGCGGCTTACTTATACTACTAATCTGGCTGAAGCAGTTAAAGATGCTGATTTAGTGAGTGAATCAGTACCTGAAAGAATGGATATTAAAGAAAGTTTTTACCTTGAGTTGGCAAAATATGCGCCAGAGAAGACTATCTTTACTTCTAATTCGTCAACAATGTTGCCGAGTACTTTTGCTCATTTTACAGGGAGGCCGGAGAAGTTTTTGGCTTTGCACTTTGCCAATCCGGTATGGGATGCAAATGTAGGCGAGGTTATGAAGCATTCGGGTACTGACCCAAAATATTTTGATATTGTCATTGATTTTGCGCGTAATATTGGGCTGGTTCCAATACCTATTCACAAGGAGCAAGCGGGCTATGTGCTTAATTCATTATTGGTGCCACTTTTGTCCATAGCACAAAGTTTGTATTTTGGTGGAGTGTCTGATTATGAGAGTATTGATAAAACGTGGATGATTAGTACCGGGGCTAAAATTGGTCCTTTTGGTATTATTGATATGGTGGGCATGCAAACGGTTTATAATATTGCTCTGATGAATGGTACTAAAACGAATAATCAGGATATGATTAATAGGGCCAAAAAGATTAAGGAAGAGTATATTGATAAGGGAAAATTGGGAAGAAGCACGGGAGAAGGATTTTATAAATATCCCGATCCAAAATTTATAGAGCCTGATTTTCTTAAGTAGTTATCACTAGTCATAATAGTGCTTGGATTATTCTTATAACATATTGAGAAATAATGGTGTAAAGTATTTATATTGACTACAATAGAATACGATTTCTGAAAGATTAAAAGTGTTTGACTCGTTCTAATATTGCTTTGTAGCTATCGTTGGGACGAGTTTTTTTTGTCGTCTTTTTAAATCAATTTGTTTATAGCACTTTTCTATAAAAGGCTAAGTTCTAATTGTTACAGCATTTTGTTTAAAAAGTTCATAAAGACCGTAAGCGTTATTCTTGTCATCGTTTTTTTGTCATCTAATTACAAATTAATCGAATTATTTGTTTCTTGTTCGGCTGCGGCCTGCTCAAAAGAGCTTGTCATCTAATTAAATGAATTATTTGTTTTCCATCAATGGAAAACCATTAGTGTGATTCGATGATAAGTTTTTTTGAATTAAAATATTTGCTGACATATTTAGAAAATAGTCCTATAAAATATGGATATCGAGGGAGAATGATATGGAATAGTGTCAAGGAAACCAACCATTATGCATAATGGTGAAGATAGTGTTAAAATACAAGACAAGAATTAACTACTATAATCTTATTCTCTGTCAGTAATGTCCGATAAAAATATCCATAGAATCATCGACAATCAATTATTTAGCTTGGTTCTAAAGGACGAATTGATTGTCAATTATTTACTTCAGTCTAAGACTGACAGTAGGAAAATAAATGATTGATAATTAATATATCTTAACCAAATTTAAGGGTGTTGTTTCATTTTACTTCTAAAGCCCTTTATATGTTTACTATTTACTGATTCTCAAAGAGTTTTGTCGGACAACAGTGATTCTCTGTATTAAGTGCAAAGGCATAGAGGAAAGCAATGCTAATGAGTGAAATAATTATCATGAAAATTAGTTGAAACGCTAAGTGCTCAAATTAAAATACTAATTAGAAAACGTATGCTTCTATTGGAGAGATACGATTAAATTTTGTCTCTACTAATAGGCATTGTCATGCATCTTGCGCCGCCGCCGCCACGGGCCAGTTCGGAACCGTCAACAGTAACTACACAGCGAGAATAGTCATTGGTATCGCGCTTATTATCAATAACATCAGTGGCTTCGATAATTTCAAATCCCGATTTGTTTAATTCTTCCAAGGTATATAAATTGCGAGCATAACCCAATATTTTTCCCGGGGCAAAACTAAAGAAATTGGCCCCGCTATGCCATTGCTCTCGCTCTTGATTCCACAAATCCATACCGCCACAAATAATAGGTTCCAAGGGCATGTCCAATTTATTTAATGCTTCAATAATTGTTTTTTCCTCCTCAATGGAAATTAGTTGTCCATTATTGATATGGATATGTATGGTTTTTAAATAATTTGATTTCAGGATAACAGGTTCGTAAACCATACATTTATCTCTGTCGAGAAGAGTAAATACCATATCCAGGTGGATAAAAGATTCAGGACTCAGCGGCAACTCTTGAATGATAAAATGTTTATCAGCTTTGAGTGTTTTATAGTGGTTAATTAAGGAATCAATGCCGAAGGAATTGGAGCGAGCCCCCATCCCAATGAGGATAATATCGTCGCGGGCAATTAGCACATCACCACCTTCAATAAGGGTTTTGTTATTATTAACGGTGGGGGGTATATTTATTGTGTTAACGCCAAAATCGGGATGATTTTTAAAAATGGCATCCATAATAAGGGTTTCCGGTTGACGTACTTTGCCGGCCATATTACTTATTAATACTTCATTGCCAATGCTTACAGAGGCATCACGCATAAAAAAGAAGTTGTGTAATGGCTGAATAGCATAACGTTTTTTGCTTAAATAATTACTTAAGGTATTGCGTTGTATTTCCAAGCCTTCAATTATCTTCGAGCTAAGAATGGGGGCTTGCATTTGCATCAGTTTAGGAATAATGGGTTTTAAATCATTATTCCAATAGATTCCTTTGATAATCTCTTCTTTTATTTGAGTGTCATTCAGAATAGTTGTTAGAAGTTCTTTTAGTTGGTATGTCTTACTAAGTTTAGAGAGCACTTGTTCAAAATGGCTATGTTCCTTTTGAGCGATGGGTAAATTTAAGATATCGCTATAAAGTGCTTTCTCTGCATTTTCGGGAGTCATATTGGCGACTTCCTGTCCGGGGCTATGTAAAATTACTGCGTTTAGCTTACCAATTTCTGAGTGTATATTTATTGCTTCTTTTTGCATAGTAATAGAGGTTTATATTGAGGGCAAAGTTAATAAAATTGGAGCTATAACAGCGTTTTGTTTTGTTGGAAAATTTAAAACGCACTACGGGGCATATAATACTGATGCTTAGTAATATACAAAACTATTTTTCTTTTAGAGAGCAAAAAAAAGCCATTCATTTTAATGAATGGCTTTTGTATCTATTTTGAGGAAGTTGTTTTACTCAGCAACAGCTTCAGGAGCTTCAGAGGCTTTGGGAGTCTCAGTAGTTTCTTCAGTGGCTTGTTGAGCTTGGGCTTCTTTTACTTGAGCCTCAATTTCGTCAGCTTTACGTTTGGCAATAGCTTCAGCGCGAGCTTCATTAACTTTGCGTTCTGCTTCAAGTTTTTCGGCTTTTTCTTTGGCCAAATTATCTTGATGGCTTTTGGAAGCGTTATTTACTTTAGCATCTTTTTCAGCAGACCAAGCAGCAAATTTAGCTTCTGCTTCTTCAGCAGTAAAAGCACCTTTTTCTACACCTCCCAAAAGGTGTTTCTTATACATTACTCCTTTGTATGAAAGGATGGCGCGTACTGTATCGGTAGGTTGCGCTCCGTTTTGTAACCATTTTATTGCTACGTCAATATCAACGATGATGGTAGCTGGTTTTGTCATTGGATTATACGTGCCTATTCTCTCAATATATTTTCCATCTCGAGGTGCACGACCATCCGCAATAACGATGTGATAAAAAGGTTGTTTCTTTTTACCATAGCGTTGTAATCTAATTTTTGCAGGCATAATTAAATGTTTAAAATTATTATATAATATTTTCCCTTATTAAGGGTCGGCAAATATCCAACTATTTTATGGAATAGCAAAATATTTAGTTTTCTTTTTTATACGATGTAAGGTGCTGGTATATAT
>WGCS01000026.1 GCA_015493685.1 Bacteroidales bacterium | reverse complement strand
ATATGATTATATTATAATTGTATCCGATGGTAAGCAATGGTATATCATAGGTAGTAACTAAACGGATTAAGGTTTACATTATTTACAAAGGGAATTCATATTAATTTTGGATTCCCTTTAATTTTAATTCATCGCCATAGAATTAAACTAATTTACATTCTGTTTTAAATTACTTTTGTACAGAAATAAGCAAATACTACAACAACCATATCATGGCATTTAACAATCTTACAGAATTTATAGAGCTACTGGAACAGTCAGGTGAATTAACAAGAATACACCAACCAGTAGAACCTTTTTTAGAAATTGCAGAAATCAATGATCGAATTATAAAAGCGAAAGGTAATGCACTACTTTTTGAAAATGTTATAGGTTCTAATTTTCCTGTATTAATTAATGCGATGGGATCGAAAAAGCGAATTGAAATTGCATTGGGAGTTAAAGAAATCAATTCACTATCAAAAGAAATACTTAATTTATTTAAGCTTTTAAGCAGTCAAAAACAAGGATTGTTATCAAAGATTAAGACACTTTCAACCCTTAAAGGTATTGCATCATGGCTCCCTAAAAGAGTTCACTCTAAGGGCCAATGTCAAGCAATAGAAATCAGCAACAACCTTTTAGACCACTTACCAATACTTACAACTTGGCCATTTGATGGAGGTCCCTTTATTACTTTCCCTGTTGTACATACCCTATCTCTAAAAAGCAAAGCACATAATATGGGAATGTATCGATTACAAAAATTTAACGATAATACCTTAGGAATGCATTGGCATCTTCATAAAGATGGAGCCGGGCATTTCAAAGAATATAAAAAAGCAAATACAAGAATGCCTATTACAGTAACATTAGGAGGGGATCCTGCCTATACATATGCGGCAACTGCTCCCCTACCTGAGGAAATAGATGAATATATATTAGCTGGGTTTTTAAGAAAAAAAGCTGTTAAATTAGTAAAAAGCAAAACAAATGATATTTGGATACCCGAAGATGTTGATTTTGTCATTGAAGGCTATATTGATCCCAACGAGGAGTTAGCTTTAGAGGGTCCTTTTGGAGATCATACGGGTTATTATTCATTAACAGATTATTATCCTCAATTTCATGTTACTCATATTTCGCATCGGAAAGGAGCCATTTTCCCAGCAACAGTTGTAGGCATTCCACCCCAAGAAGATGCTTTTATTGGATTAGCAACGGAGCGCATATTTCTAGCTCCCATAAAGATGACCATGGTCCCCGAAATAAAAGATATGCATATGCCAATGGAAGGCGTATTTCATAATATTGTTCTTAATAGCATTAGAACATCTTACCCAGGGCAAAGCATGAAAGTAATGAATTCCCTATGGGGAGCCGGACAAATGATGTTTAATAAATATCTCATTATTTTGGATGAAGACATACAACTTACAAATTACAATGATGTTATAAAAGAAATAATATTAAATACTGACCCCATTAATGATATATTGCTTAGCCGAGGCCCAATGGATGTACTAGATCATGCCAGTGCTAAATTTGCACAAGGAGGAAAAATGGGTATTGATGCCACAAAAAAGAATGTCTTTATTCCACATTATCCAATAATTAATAAATCCAAAATCTTACAAATAGATGATATTATTGCTATTGATGATAGCTTTATCACACAGAAGTTGGGGTTACTTCTCATTCAATTAAAAAAATCAAAAAGAGTCGCTCAACGTATTGCAAAACAACTATTTGACGAAGGATTAATAAAAGATGTAAAGTTTATTATTTATGTTGAAGAAATTGCTGACCTTTCCTCCTATAGAGATATTGTATGGCGCGTAGCCAACAACTCTGATCCAAAACGAGACTGTTTTTATTCTTATGATAATAAAGGCAAAGCATATCCTTGTTTATTTATTGATGGACTAAGAAAAAACAAAGAGTGTGATGAATTTGAAAGACGCTGGCCTAATATTGTTTGCATGGATGAAAAGACAATAGCTCTAGTTGATAAAAAATGGAGCAGCTATAAATTAGGTCCATTTATAGAATCTCCTTCAATAAAATACCGCAAGCAACTTTATCCTGGGGAAGCTATAGCAGAATAAGCTCTATTTATTTACTCTAATTATTAAGGAGTTAGAAACTTTATCCTCCTGCTTTTTTAGCCCCATAACCAGCCTTCACAAGCAAGTCTGTAACTCTATCCCTAAAATCACCTTGTATTAGAATTTCATTATTCTTTACACTGCCTCCTGTTCCACATTTTGATTTGAGCATTTTGCCTAAATCTTTTAAATCCTCCTCTTTTCCTTTAAAGTTTCGCACTACGGTAAGTACTTTATTTCCCTTTAAACGGTCGAGCCAGACCTTTAGTTTCTGTTGACTTGGAGGTATTACTTCCTTGTTCTCTTCCTCCTCATATTGATAATTTGGATTTGTAGAATAGACTACCGATGAATTATTCTTTGCCATTTTATATTTTATTAATTTTATTCTTAGGTATAATAATATTTAATACAGAATGAATCAACTTGATTTTTAATATATTACCACCTTCTATTGCATCACCATCAATATGATAAACAGAAGATTTTTGTTTTAATACAATTTCTTTTGCTTTAATTACCTCCATATATTTACTACTGTCCAAACGACCGGTCATCAAACGTTCAATAACAATAGGAGAAGCCACTTTGGGAAAGGGCTTGATAATACACAAATCGATATATCCATCGGTAACAGAAGCTGTTTTAGATATTAAAGCATTATTACCAAACTGAGATGAATTGGCAAAGCTTACTAAATAAGCTTTAATATTCATTAGCTTACCATCAACAATAATATGATAGTCTTGTGCTTTAAAAGAAGAAAATTCGGTAAGAATTATTCTTACATAGGAAACGGGCCCTCGTGTTTCAACATTTTGAAATTTATTAGCCACAATAGCATCAAAACCAACACCAGAAACATTAACGGAATACCTATTGTTAATATCCATCATGTCCATAGGGACACTATTAGATTCATAAATTACCTCTAATGCTTTTTTTAACAATATTGGAATACCTAAATGGCGTGCTAAGCCATTACCAGAACCACCACGAATAATGCCCATCTTTTTCCCTGAAATCCCAATTCCATTTGCGACCTCATTAACCGTTCCATCCCCTCCAACAGCCACTACCGACTCTATACTATCCATTTTGGAATATTTCTCTGCCCATTCTTTTGCATCACCAACTTTCTTTGTAAACTTAACAGTGACAGCCTTCTGCTTCTTTTTAAAAAACACTAGAATCTTGTCTTTAATTTCCTTTTTAGAACTCAAGCCAGCATTAGGATTAATAATAAACACGATCCTTTTCGTATTTTTTAACTTAACAGCCATATTTTTCATTTACTAAAAGTATAATAACAGATTGCAAAATTAAACTATAAATCTTGCCTATTTATATATTATTGCATAATTATTTATCAATACTCATTTTATCATTCACCAAATCATAATTGTACTCTTGGATCATAGCTTTCAGATAGCGATGACTATTAAAAGGCGTAAAATGATTTCGACAAGGTGCAACTTTAGGCCATTGACAAAGACAATAATTAACAAAATTATTATTATTTGTATTAAATTGAATTAAACTGTCACCCTCAATCAGTTGATAAATACCATTTCTAAATGAGATAGAAGTTCTTCTTTCATCTGAAAAAATACTATTACCAAGAGAATAAAAGCTTTTGGAATAATGCAAATAATCTAATACAGAGGGCATAATATCAATCTGTTGAGTAGTTAAGACAAAATGCCCTTGTAAAGAATCTGTCGGCATAAAATAAACTATAGGAATGGCATATCTGCCTGCGGGATTATTAAAATCTTTATCTGCCACCTCTGAAGTATGATCGGCAGTAATAACAAAAAGTGTATTTTGATACCAATCTTGTTTTTTGGCATATTTAAAAAACTGTTGTAAAGCAAAATCACTATAAGCCATACACTCTTGAATTGGCAGTTTACCTTTAGGAAATTTCCCATTAAAACCTGGGGGGAGCGTATAAGGGTGATGTGCAGAGAGTGAAAATATAGAGGTTACAAATGGCTGTTTTATTTTAGTTAATCGGCGTCCAAAAAAAGCAAAAAACTTATGATCAAAAATACCCCATTGCCCATCAAAATCTTTATCATTATTATATTCCTGTCTACCATAATAATGCTCATATCCTATTGATTTGACGAAGTTATCAAAACCCATTGTACCATCATTTCCTCCATGGAAAAAAGCAGAAGTATATCCCTCAGGCTTTAATAAGTGAGCTAAGCTTGATAATTGATCAGAAGAATATAGCGAAGAAATAAATGCATCATTTAATAAGCTAGGAAACGAAGCCAATACTGCCGGAATTCCTTCAATTGATTTTCTACCATTGGCATAAGCCTGTTCACATACCAAAGCATGCTGCATCAAACTATCAAGAAAAGGGGTAAAACCATGTCCTTTAAGATTAGGATTAAAGTAAGCACTATGCTCTTTAGACATGCTTTCCATAATGATTTCCACTATATTAAGAGGCCGGAATTTAGCTCCTTCGGCATAATTATGAATTGGATTAATTATATTTTTCAGTTCCTTTTGCGAATAATAATGCCATAAAGGCAACTTCGTTTTTCCCATTGTCTTCATCAAGGTAAAAGGAGTATTTAACACAATAGCGATATCCTCATTATCAGTATATTTTGTTGCATCAATAATATTAATTGGTCGCAACTGGAGCCCTCCTCGTATCCCTAAAATGGTAATTCCTACTATACATATAGAAATAAGCACTGATTTGTAGTTAATTATAACTAATGCTTTATTTTTTTCGCTACTACTATAGTTTGTCTTTCTGGTAAACCATAATAAAAACCCAATAAAAGCAATTCCCAAAAGAGTAATATACCAATAATCAAGTATAAATCGCGGAATTAATGATAACATGCTATCATCTTCTTCAAACATATTAGCAAATTCAAAAGTTGTACGTTTTAGTGTAAAACGGAAATAAATTATATCGCTTAAATTTGCAATAATATTTATTGAGTTAATGAGGACAAATAACACATTGAGAACCTTTTGATAAATCCGTTTATACGTAAAACTAAATGGCAATAAATACATCACTATTATAATGGCATTAGTAGCTAAGATAGCAGAAATATCAAATCGCATACCCAAGACTGCAAGCCTAATAATGTCTATTACTGACAACTCATTGAAGAGGGACGCATTAAAGAAGTATAGTAACAAACGTAATACTACAAACAATAAAAGGACAAAAGCTAAACGTTTAGAAAGGGCAAGAATTTTATTTTTAAAATCCATCATAATTTATAAATCACGTTTTCTAACAACAAAATAAGAAACTAGGCAAAATAGCGTAGTATATACCAACGCAACAATAATATGTATACTTGAAATATGATTGGACTGGGAGCTTAAATGCAGAAAATCAAAAATCGTAGTATTTGGAGCCTGTATCAGTAGATTAATTGAACGCAATGGCAAGAAATCGCCAAAGCTATCACTATATTTAAAGGCTGGAATAAGTTCAAGAATATAAGCATAAACAAGAAGTATCATAATACTAAGGCTGGCTTTTTTTACAATAAACGCAATCATCATAGCTAAACTTAAAAATCCAAATACCATTAAAAAATGAGCAGCAAGGAAATTCATTTTCCTGACAACATCCCATAGGTCAAAACCTGAGGAATATACCGAGCCCATAACTAATCCAAAGACTAGGAGCAATATCGCAGAAGCCAAAGAAAGAATTAATGCATCAAAAATTTTAGACAGCACAATTTGCCCTCTGCTCAATCCAGTTATCAAACTCTGTCTCAATGTATTATAAGTATATTCATTGGTTACTAGAATTATCATTACTACGGCCAAGAAAATCTTAAAGAAACGTGCCACAAAAGAAATATTATGCCAAATATGGGGAAATAAATAAATATTTGTCGGTAAGAGGGGAATACTGGCAATACCCGTTTCTTGTAAATTTCTATTGGTCTTTAAGATAATAGACTGCAAACCCAATAAGGCTAATATCAGGGCAATAAAGTAGATGGACAACATTAGCCAAAACACTTTATTTTTTGCTATCTTTCTCCATTCTATTTTCAACAATTTCTTTATCATCTGATTTCATTTAATATTTCAAAGATATCTTCTTCAAGACTTTGTTTCTTGTAGGCAAGATGCGACAGCAGAATGTCATGCTGTTGCATATAGGCATTAAGGATACTCGTCGTTATATTTGGTGCTATTTTCACAAAAATCATTTCTTTTTTACGTTCAAAATTAGCAAAATCAACACTCTGTTTCAAGACTTCTGTTAGCGCTGCAATATCTTCTGCCATAAGTTCGATAATAATTTCATTTTTGGCATTAGCATTTACACTTCCATCATAGATTATATTCCCTTTTTTAAGGACAATCATTTGAGTACATACTTTCTGAACTTCATCCAATAAATGGCTTGCCAGCAATATTGTTTTTTCTTCCCCTGCCATTTTCCGTATTAATTCTCTAACTTCGGCAATACCTTCAGGATCTAGTCCGTTGGTAGGCTCATCAAGTATAAGCACCTGAGGGTCACCCAAAACTGCAGCACCTATGGCCAAGCGTTGTTTCATTCCAAGTGAAAAAGTTTTAAAACGGCTATTACACCTCTCAAACAAACCTATTCTTTTTAATACAATATCAATTTCAGAATAATCAACCCCTCTAATATCGGCAATAATTTTAAGATTATCTTTTGCCGACAGGTAATCATAGAAATTGGGTTTCTCCAGCATAATCCCCAACTTAGAACGCTGATTAAGTCCGGAATCTTTACCAAACCACAAAAACTCACCACTACTCGGATGAATAGCCTCTGACAGCATAGCCAAAGTTGTTGTTTTGCCACTTCCATTGGGACCCAATATCCCATATACCTCTCCCCTCTTAAGGCTAAAGGTCAGATTATTGACGGCAATTAAGCTACCATAAGTCTTCGTTAATCCATTTACTCTTAATACCTCCATAAATATAAATTCAATGATACAACATTGTAATAACACTATTATTGTTCAAAAAGCAAGTCATACTTTTACATAAAAAAATAAAACTGATACACGACACAAGCATGCTGGAAATTAAGACTCTAATAAGAACAAAAAGTTACAGTTATAAATCCATAAAATAAGCCTATAAACAAAACTAAGAAAAGAAACGAATATTAAAGAATCTCATTTAAATGATAAATCTTGTCCAGTGTTACTCTTTTAGCGGTATGCTTAACAGTGCAGACTTCATTATAATAGTCATGTTCAAAGAAGAAATAAATCTTTTTATCAGCAGCTTCATTCAGAAATTCTTCCTTTTCGTAGAGAGTAATCAAAGGTTGAATATCATTAGCTTGAATATAAGGCAAGGGTATTGACGCTACAAAGGGAATGAAATCACCCATAAAGGCAATTTGTTTCCCATTGTAATGTATAATAGGAACAATATTTCCAACAGTATGTCCATCAAAAATTCTAAAATCAATATTTGGAATATGGAAACCATCCTCTTCGATAAGGGTCAATTTTCCTGCCTCTTGCAGTGGTACAAAATTCTCTTTAAAGTAGGTCCCTGCTTCTCTTTTATTAGGATTCATTGCCCAATCCCATTGTTTCTTTGAAAGCCAATGCATTGCATTAGGAAATGTCAATTTTATGGTTTCTCCCTCATAATATGTTGCACCTCCCACATGATCATCATGAAGATGAGTAAGTAATACATCCGTAATATCATTGGGTGCAACGCCAGCTTTTTCGAGTGATTGCAATAAATTATCACCCGGCTTGATGTATTTATATTTATAGTATTTTTCGTTTCTTTTATTCCCCATTCCAACATCAATAAGGATTTTTCTTTCCCCATTTTCTACAAGCAGAAGCCTATCCGTCATTAATATATAATTAAGGTCATCGGCAGGATAGAGCTTCGACCAAATAGTTTTAGGAACGAGGCCGAAACCAGCTCCCCCATCCATTTTCCAGATCTCTGACATTACGATTTTCAAGTTCATAGAAATATAAATTTATTATAT
>WGCS01000025.1 GCA_015493685.1 Bacteroidales bacterium | reverse complement strand
TTTTGCAAATATTAACATATCAAATATTTTACATTATATTTATGGCAACAGTTGACGATAAAAAGATCATTTTTTCCATGGTTAAAGTAAGTAAATCTTACGAAAATGGAAAAAATGTACTTAAAAACATCTATTTAAGCTTCTATTATGGAGCAAAAATTGGTGTGATAGGATTAAATGGCTCTGGAAAATCAACATTATTACGGATAATAGCAGGTTTAGAGGAGAAATATCAAGGAGAAGTTGTATTCTCGCCGGGCTATACCGTTGGCTACCTTGCTCAAGAGCCCTATTTAGACGACAACAAAACGGTTAGAGAAATCATTGAAGAAGGCGTCCAAGAAACCATGGATATTCTTAAAGAATACGAAGAAATAAACATGAAATTTGCTGAGCCTATGAGCGATGACACGATGACGAAACTTATTGAACGTCAAGGTGAACTCACCGAATTAATAGATCAGCATGATGCTTGGGAAATTGATTCACAGTTGGAAAGGGCAATGGATGCACTACGATGCCCCGAAGGCAATACCCCGGTAAGGAATCTCTCCGGTGGAGAGCGAAGAAGGATTGCCCTCACAAGACTTCTACTTTCAGAACCCGATATTCTTTTACTCGACGAACCGACCAACCACCTCGATGCAGAATCTATTGATTGGCTAGAGCAGCATCTGCAACATTATAAGGGAACAGTTATCGCGGTAACCCATGATCGCTACTTCCTTGACAATGTGGCCGGATGGATATTAGAACTTGACCGTGGTGAAGGAATTCCCTGGGAAGGAAATTATTCCTCTTGGCTTGAGCAAAAGACTAAGCGCATGGCTATGGAGGAAAAAACAGAGAGCAAACGCAGAAAAACACTGGAACATGAACTTGAATGGGTACGAATGGCACCAAAGGCACGACATGCCAAAAGTAAAGCACGCCTTAAAGCCTACGATAGCCTTCTCAATAGTGACAGCAAGGAGAAATTAGAGAAATTAGAGATCTTTATTCCCAACGGACCTCGATTGGGAAATCAAATAGTTGAAGCCCATAAAGTATCTAAAGCTTTCGGCGATAAACTCCTCTTTGAAAATTTAGAATTTCATCTTCCTCCAAATGGAATAGTCGGTATTATTGGGCCCAATGGGGCCGGAAAGACTACTCTTTTTAGAATGATAATGGACTTAGAGAAAGCAGACCAGGGTGAATTCATAGTAGGCTCCAGTGTTAAGATAGGATATGTAGATCAACAGCATGCTGATATTGATCCTGAGAAAAATATCTTTGAAACTATTTCGCAAGGAAATGAGCTTATCCAATTGGGGAATAGAACCATTAATTCCAGAGCCTATATTTCAAGATTCAACTTTGGAGGCAGCGACCAGAATAAAAAGGTCGGCACCTTATCCGGTGGAGAACGCAATAGACTTCATCTAGCATTAACACTAAAGCAAGAGGCGAACATATTATTACTTGATGAGCCTACCAATGATATTGATGTTAATACCCTTAGAGCACTTGAAGAAGGACTCGAAAACTTTGCCGGATGTGCAGTAGTCATTTCGCACGACCGGTGGTTTTTAGATCGTATTGCTACTCACATTCTTGCTTTTGAAGGCAATTCACAAGTTTATTGGTTTGAAGGAAGCTATAGCGAATACGAAGAAAATAAGAAAAAACGCCTTGGCAATGAAGGCCCTAAAAGAATACGATATAAAAAACTAAAAGCATAAAACACTAATATGAAGAAAGCCGATTTTTTAATGGGATTGTTAATAACACTTCTGATAATGTTATTTCTTCCCTTTCCCTTTTTAAAAGATTTTCAAAAGAATTTTCTTTTTAACCATAATTTATGGGTTGTCACTAGTTTTATTAAGTTTGGCGTCCTCTCTACCATCGGTGAATCCATTGGCTTAAGAATTAAAACAGGCGTTTATAATTATAGTGGATTTGGCCTACTCCCAAGAAGTATTGTATGGGGATTTTTGGGGATAGCCATTAAAATGGCTTTTGTAATTTTTGCCACAGGTACCCCTATCCTACTCGAAAATTTCTTTCATATTCATAATGCCGTAGATTCGATGAAAACCAGTGATATATTTACAGCCAAGGCAGAAGGTTTAGGCTTTACTCGTTTTATCACCGCATTTTTTATCAGCTCATTTATGAACCTGATTTTCGCCCCGGTATTTATGACCCTTCATAAGATTACTGATATTCATATTTTATCCACCGGAGGTAACTTAAAAGGATTCTTTACGCCAATTCCATTTCACAAAATTTTTCCCTCCTTAAATTGGGAAGTTCAATGGGATTTTGTTTTTAAGAAAACCATTCCCTTCTTCTGGATTCCTGCTCATACAATAACCTTTATGATGCCTTCTGAATATCGAATTGCTTTTGCAGCAATATTAGGAATTTTTCTGGGAATAATCTTAGCCATCGCTGCTCAAAAATCTCGTAAAGTATAAGATTGAAGGAGAAATGATTACTATTAACCCAATTTATAAAACAGTTTTAAATAACCAATGAACAAAGTATTTCTATTAACTATTTTTATTTTTCTTGCAAACACTTCATTTAGCCAAGACAGTACTAAAACAAGCAAGAAAAAGATTAATATCCACACCCATGGTTTTATTAAATCCGATTATTGGTACGACAGTCGTCAAGTTGTATATGCCAGAGATGGATTATTTACTTTATTTCCAAAAGGAGTTGTGCTTGATAATAAAGGCAATGATATAAATGCCATTCCCAGTTTCAACTACAGTGCAATTACCAGTCGCCTAAACTTTAAAATTGATGGCCTTAAAGCCTTTGGAGCCTCCACATTTGCCTTTATTGAAGCCGATTTCTCCGGAATGTCAAATGTTAGCATTAATACGTTTAGACTACGCCATGCCTATCTGGAACTCGATTGGAAGAAAAGTAGTTTACTATTAGGCCAATACTGGCATCCAATGTTTGTCTCCGAGGTCTTTCCAACAGTAATTTCGTTAAATACAGGAGCTCCTTTTCAACCCTTTATCCGAAGTCCACAAATAAGATATACCTACCGCTTGAAGCAACTTAAAATAATTGCAGTAGCTTTATCCCAACGTGATTATAGCAGTAAAGGTCCAATGGGTAGAAGTTATACCTATCTTTCCAATGGGCTTATCCCTAATCTGCACTTACAAATACAGTATCACAAAGGCAAGCATCTACTAGGTATAGCTATTGATTATAAATCATTAAGACCCCGATTAATTACCGACAGTAATATTATCACCAAAAGCAGAGTTAACTCCAAAGCTGTAATGGCATTTTACAAATACAAAACTTCTAAGGTTGAATTTAAAACTAAAGTGATTTATGGAGAAAATATGACTGAAGACTTAATGCTCGGCGGATATGCCGTAACCAATATCGACACAGCCACCGATAGGAGAAATTACTCCCCCACTCGCGATCTCTTTGTTTGGACCAATATTATCTATCATAAAAAATTTAAGCATTTTAGTTTACGCCCTTCCCTTTTTATAGCCTATGCTAAAAATCTAGGCACTTTATCCAATACCACTAACATATTCTACGCAACAGCTCCTAATATTGATAAAATGTATCGTATTGCACCAAGTATTTCTGTTAAATCAGGCAATACCATGTTTGCCTTTGAATGGGAATACACCTCCGCCTTTTACGGCCATATTGATGATAATGCCACAGTATCAAATGCTAAACCTATTGCCAATAATCGCTTTATATTTACTGCTTTTTACTTCTTTTAGCCCAATTTACACTCTAATTATTAGAAAAAATTTCCCATTTTGAATCGTTTTTTCTCAAGCCTTCCGAAATAAAAATAAGCTACATGTCTATTAATAAGAGATTTACATATTACGGCACGCCTATTGCAAAGATGTTGGCAGGAGAAAGAGAAACAACCTTGTTTCTCGTATAGTTGTTTTAGAATAGCAATGTTAACCAAGAGAGTCCGCCCTGAGCAAGCGGACTTTTACTTTTATACCAAAAGACATAAAATTCACCTGCATAATCATTCCCTAAATTATTTATTCCATCAAAGTTATATTTGTAGCAATTAATC
>WGCS01000024.1 GCA_015493685.1 Bacteroidales bacterium | reverse complement strand
CTAGTTCAACGCAGTCAATTCCATCGCGTTCCGAAGGATAAATAAGTAAAATGAACCAGCAAGCAAAACATACAAAACCAATCCCCTGCTGGTGCGCGATTCTATCGCGTACCTCCTGAATAACAATAGATTAACTTATCTCATCAACAAACCAGAACAACAAAACCCAAATAGGGCAACCTATGTAAATACGGTTCACGAACCGTATCTACATAGGTTGCACCAATATCTCCCGCCGGTACGCAAATCCGTTCGCATAGCTATATTAATCAAAAAAGAGTAAACTAGAATTAATTCATGATTTTATCTGGCAACACTGTTTTAGATTAACGCCTTTTCTTTGGCTAATTTTATCACCTCGGCAATGGTTGAAGTACCTAACTTTGCATTAATATTTTTCCGGTGCGAGGTAATTGTATGATAACTAACACCCAACATATCAGCAATTTCAGAGCTACTGTATGCTTCTACAACAAGTTTAAGCACATCCTTTTCGCGGGGTGTTAGTATTATTTCCCGTTCTTGTTTCACTATATTTTTGAAAGCCTTAACTTTCTCCATGGAGTATCCTTTAATAATGGCCTCTTCAACTTTTGGCGAATAGCAAGTATTTCCTTCGTTAATAACTCGTATCGCATTTTGGAGCTCTTTAGCTCCGGTATTTTTAAGCACATATCCCAGAGAGCCCACTTCTATCATCTTCTCAATATATGAATATTCATAGTGCATAGAGAGGGTTAGCACCTTAATATTAGGAAATTTTGCCGAAACAATTTTTACCAAATCGTAACCCGACATTTCCGGCATACTGATATCAGTAACCAATACATCTACCCGATTATTATTTAAAGCCTCTATGGCCTCACTACCACTTAGCGAAAAACCCACTACTTCTATATCTTTTACATTCTTTAAAATCGCTTGCAATCCATCAATAAATAGCCTATGATCATCAACAATATAAACCTTAATCTTTTTCATAACTCTTCATATATTTAAGTCTTTCAGTATTTTAACAGCAAAAATATTATTCTACTTTTCGCACTACAAACTGATTATTATAATAACTAACTACCTCAATATGCTGTCCCTTTTCAATAAACGACTCCTCCGCAACGGCATCATAAATAGCATCCTCCACTTCTATTTTCCCCGCAGGTCGTAATATGGTATTTGCAACGCCCTGCTTACCAATTATATTTTCGTAATGAGGATTTACGGCAATGTAACCATCACTACTTGCATTTTGTTTCATCAGCGAGATTCCGACACGAGGATTAGTAAGTAGGTATTTTATTCCAAAATAAGAAATAACTATTGCACCAAACAAAGCGATGACAACCACAAAAGTAGCCTCAAGAACAGATTGAAATGACACCATAGAAAAGTCAAGTGCATTATTATTGAGCAAACTCAATACCAAGGCAGCTACCACCAATATAATACCGGAAACACCGGCAACACCAAAACCGGGGATTACAAATATCTCCAATACAATCAATACAATGCCAATAAAGAAGGCCATCAGTTCCCAATTTTCGGCAAGCCCTTCCACATACAAAGGGGCAAAGTATAATATTGCCGCAGTGAGTGCAGCAATAGAGGGGAATCCCAAACCCGGCGTTTGAAGTTCAAAATAAATTCCAGCCACAATAATCATTATAAGAATCCCATGAACATAAGGACTGATGAGAAAGTCGATAAAACTATCGCTAGCTTTAAGTTGCTGAGTCTTCACCTTATAATGCTTAATACCATAATGTTTCAGCAAACCATCAATCGACGAAACCTGTCCTTCACAGAAACCATTTTTTATGGCTTCCGAGGTAGTAAATGTAAGTACCTTACCCGAATCAGATATTCCTTTAATGTAAATATCTTGATCAACCATTGCTTCAGCAATATGAGGATTGCGACCTTTGGCCTCAGCAGTAGATCGCATGGTAGATCGCATATACGACTGATACTTATCCGGTAAAGCTTGTGCATTTTGGTTAACGACCGTAGCCGCCCCAATATTAGCCCCTTTCCTCATATAGATACTATCACAAGCAATGGAAATTAATGCGCCTGCAGAGGCTGCATTATTATCAATAAATACCACCACGGGAATTTCAGAATTCAGAATACGAGTTCTAATGGTATCAGCAGAAGCAAGCATTCCACCATAAGTATTCATGTGGATAACAATCAAGTCGGAATGATCCTGACGCGCTTCCTCGAAGGCGTTCCTCATCCGCCGTACCACCGGTGGAGCTATCTCTTCATCAATATTGAAAACATAAACCTTAGTCGTATCCGTTACTTGCGCAGGAAGGGAATACCTTATTCCAAAAAGCAATAAAAAAAGGATAATGACTTTCATCTGTTTAAAATTTGTTAATTTGGTGATATAAAGTATCTTACAGCCTGTCTTACTAAGATTCTATGGTTAAAATATTGCATCTAATATTGCATCAAGCAATTGAGTATCAGTCCATCCATAGGAGCGCGCCATCTGAGGCACAATACTTTGGGCTGACATACCAGGTATTGTATTGGCCTCCAAAAATACATAGTCCGTACCGTTAAATAAATAATCCATACGAACGACACCCTTAAAATTCAATTTATTATATAAATATACGGAAGTCGTATTAATAACTTCGGCAATACTTTCCGGAATGGGAGCAGGAATAATTTCACTTACCAAAGCTTCATCGTATTTTGCTTCATAATCGAAGAATTCCTTCTTACTTACAATTTCACAAATAGGAAAGACATGCATTGTATTATTAATTTTAATCAAGCCACAAGTAAGTTCTCTCCCTTCGAAAAAAGCTTCCACCAATACTTCATCGTCTTCTTTAAACGCTTTAGCAATGGCATTAAGCAAATCTATTTCTTCTTTTACTTTACTCATACCAATGGAGGAACCTCCCGAGTTAGGTTTAACAAAACAGGGTAATCCAACCTTATTAAGTATCGCTTCCAACTCTATTCTATCTCCTTTGATAAGATGCACCGAATTAGAAACATTTACTTCCAAGGCCTTCACTGCATAATTACAATAAGCCTTATTAAAACTAAGGGCAGAGACTGTTGAATTGCTCGATGTATAAGGAATATCTAATAACTCGAAATAAGCCTGCAAACGTCCATTCTCCCCGGGATCGCCATGAATGATATTATATACTCCATCAAAAGTCAGTTTTGCATTATTATAAACAATGGAAAAATCGTTTTTATCAATGCTATAATGTGTATTATCAATATCTGCATACCAATTATTATCCACAATTACCACCTTATGGGCAAGGTATTTTTCCTTATTAATATTACTTAAAACAAAGTCAGCACTCCTCATGGAAATCACACTCTCGCCTGAAAACCCACCACATACCACTGCAATATTTCTCTTCATAAAGTTAAATTCTGTTTAAATGCGCTAAAAAAAAAAGATTTGTTTATCTCGGGCTAAGATAGATAATATATTCTAAATAAGCGCTTTTTTTTATCCCATTTTAAGCACCAACAAATTTTACAAAACATAAACAATAAAGCATTATTTTTGTTGTTCTATTTAAGTTCTTGTAGGAGTGTTGTATTGTCACTTCGGAGTGAGTTTAATGATACCTTATTTCTTTGATTTTATTTCAATGCACCAAAGAAATTATTGTAATGCATAGCAAGGAGTGCAACAAAAAAGTACAAATAAAATAACTCAAACTCCCCTGGAAAACGAATAAACGCAGGCTGGCAAAGAGCCATTACTAAAACAACTATTATTTTATGTTTAAACTATTAAAAAGCAAAAAGTTATATATTCACTTAGCAATTATCATGGGATTAGCCATTATTCTTTTAATAGTGGCCATATACTCTTTACGTAGTTTTACTCGTCATGGGGAAGAAATAACCGTTCCTGACTTTAGCGGTTATTATTATAATGAATTAAAAGATCAAGCTGAATTTTCAAAATTCAAATTTACGATTATCGATTCGGTTTTCGATGCCGGGAAAGAAAAAGGGAGCATAGTATCTCAAGATCCAAAAGCAGAATCGATGGTAAAAGAAGGACGGCATATTTACTTAACTGTAGTAGCAATGAAGCCGGAGACTATAGAGATGCCTAATCTTGTTGATTTAAGTTTAAGGAATGCCAGTAGTGTTTTAGAAACCTACGGACTAAAGATTACCAAACTAAGTTATGTGCCTGATATTGCAAAAAATGCTGTTGTGGAGCAACATTATAAGGGTGAAATTATAGAAGAAGGCACGCCTATTGTCAAAGGTTCCGGCATAGAATTAGTATTGGGATTGGGTACCGACAAAAACTATATACAAGTACCACTTTTGGTAGGGATGACACGAAAGCAAGCCCTTGAGGAACTTCATTTGGCCTCATTAAATATGGGCATGGAACATTTTGAAGAAGGGGATGACACTACCACAGTACGAATTTATCGTCAAGAGCCCAGGTATAGCCAAAAGAAAACAGTAAAAATGGGAGCTAATATTGATGTATGGTATAAATCAGACAAAAATTTTGACTTTGACCAGTATTTAAAAACGCTAAAAGCTGAGGAAGCCAAAGCCGACAGTATCAACTTAACAAGAAAATAAAATGAAATTACTTACAAGTATTGTTTTCTTTTTCGTTATTATCAACCTTCCTACTTATGCCCAAGAAACACTTACTGGGCTTAATAAAAATCCGGCACTAAGCGCAGCAGCCGATAAGGCTTTCACCAACATTAGCAGGACACAAAAAGGAAGTACACCGGAGATTCATCTGCCGATGATTGATGATTTCTCAACACCAAATTTATTTCCCCAAAAGAAATACTGGGCATCCAACACCACTTTTATCAATAAATCGTATGCTGTAAATCCACCTTCAATAGGAGTTATAACTTTTGATGCAATGGATGCAACAGGACAAGTATATGGCAATATGGGTATATTTGCCGCCATAGCCGACACCCTATTAAGTCAAAAAATTCGACTCGACAGCCTCTTTGGCAACAACGCCCAAAAGCTCAGCCCTTCGGATTCTGTTTATCTAAGTTTCTTTGTTCAACCTCAAGGCAATGGCGCTGCACCTTTGGAAGCCGACTCATTGGTACTTCAATTATATGATTCGAAAAACGACCAGTGGAATAGCGTATGGCATCTTAAAGGAATGTCACTGGATACATTTCGTGCCCATTACGACACTAGCTTTATTCAAGTAATGATAGCGGTAAAGGACAGCAATTATTTCACTAAAGATTTTCGATTCCGCTTTTACAATTATGCCCAAATTCCCCCGGCCGACAAACCAAGTTGGAGATCGGGATTGTATTGCAATTGGAATATTGATTATTTGATTCTTGATGCGCACCGCAATAGGCAAGACACTAGCTATAACGATATGGCAATACAAACCTACCAGACAAGTTTGCTCGTTGACTACCAATCAATGCCATGGAATCAGTTTCAAGCAGCAGGAAGCAATATAATGAAGCCTGGTTTAGGAGTACGATTTAAGAATATGGATAATATTATCGGACCAAAGAATGTGAATCAGTATTTTTATATTTATGATTTATGGGATAAAACAACCGCATTTGAGCCCACTCCCAATCCGAGCTCAACAAATATTGCTTCCCAAGCTAACATTCTTTTTAAGCCTAACTATAGCGGCTATGTATTTCATAGCAATGCACCTTCAAATCCGGCTTTTAGAGTACTTTATAGCATTTATACGAGAACACCACCGCCAGACATTATTTCTACCAATGATACTGTTGCTTTTTTTCAACGCTTCTATAATTATTTCTCTTATGATGATGGTATTCCGGAAGCAGGCTATGGTTTATCAACACCAACAGCACTCCTTGCCTATCAGTTTCATGTGGATACACCGGATAGTCTCCAATCCATTGAAATGTATTTCAACCAAACCCTCGGCAATGCCAATCAGCAATATTTTTTCCTAACCGTATGGGATGATAATAATGGTAAGCCGGGGAATATTATTTACGAAAAATCAGGCAAACGACCACAATTTAAGAATGAGCTGTTTAAATATTACACTTATGTATTGGATCACGCCATCAAAGTAAGCGGCACTTTTTATATAGGTTGGAGGCAAACGACAAAAGATAATTTGAATATTGGCTTTGATTTTAACAATGACCAATCTTCAAAAATATTTTACAATGTTACAGGCAGTTGGGTAAATACAGCCTACCACGGTAGTTTAATGATACGCCCCATAATGGGTCAAGATGACTACGCCTATGTGGGAATTAAGAAAACCAACAATAAGAAATTGTATTCCTTAAAGGTATTCCCCAATCCAAGCAATGGCGACATCACTATTGAAGCTTCGACCATTGAAGACATCAACTCTTCGATGATAAGTATCTACGATTTAAGAGGATGCAAAGTTTACCAACAGAAATATCGACATAACATAAATCTTAATAAGCTAGCTGCGGGAATTTACATCCTACAACTTTATAATAAGAACAGAAATATTAACTTACAACAAAAACTAATTATTAGCCGATGAGCAATAACAACACAATGTTCCAAATACAGGACGGAAGCAGAACGGAAGATGTTTTTGAGCATTATAATATAATTGTAGATCGAGGTCAACAATTAATGCGTATCGACAAATATTTAATGGGTAAGATAGAAAATGTATCCCGAAATATCATTCAATCATCGATTCAGAATGGTAATATTTTGGTTAATGGAGAAAGTGTAAAAAACAATTATAAGGTAAAGCCCGGCGATGAAATTAAGATTGTCTTTTCCACTCCACCGCGTGAGGTAGAGATAAAGCCCCAGAACATACCTCTTGATATTGTGTATGAAGACGCCGATATAATGGTAGTAAATAAACCGGCAGGTTTGGTGGTACATCCGGGATACAATAATTACGACGGCACTTTGCTTAATGCTTTATGTTATCATCTGAGCAAGAATGATTTAAGCAAACCTATTGTTCCATATTTAGTTCACCGCATCGACAAAGGCACAAGCGGAATTCTCTTAATAGCAAAAACCGAACTAGCTCAGAATCGTTTGGCAACACAATTTTTTGATCATACCATAGAGCGTAAATATATTGCTTTAGCCTGGGGCAATTTTACCGAGGATAAAGGTCGTATTGAAGGGCATATTGGTCGTAGTGCCAAAGACCGTCGCGTTATGACTGTATTTCCTGAAGGCGAATATGGCAAATCAGCTGTTACACATTATAAAGTGATTGAACGTTTCGGATATATCACAATGGTTGAATGCCAGTTGGAAACCGGACGCACGCATCAAATACGAGCCCACATGCGTTATATAGGGCATCCTCTATTTAGCGATGCCACTTATGGGGGAAACAAAATTCTTAAGGGGACAACTTTTAGCAAGTACAAACAATTTGTAGATAACTGTTTTAAGATTCTACCACGTCAGGCACTCCATGCCAAGTCATTGGGATTTACTCATCCGATTACGGGAGAGCACTTATTTTTTGATTCTGAGATTCCGGAAGACATGCATTTATTAATGCAAAAATGGCGTGCCTATAGCGCGAATCAAGAGATTAGCTAGTCAACAATTGCCCTAACCCAGATCTCTAATTTTCGATAGCATATTCATATTAGTAATTTCGAGATGTTTACCACGAAGATTAATTATTCCATCGCGTCGAAATTCCGAAAGAATACGAATCACATTTTCGGGAGTCATATCAATCATTTCAGCCATTTCCTTTCTTGATATTGGCAAATCAAAAGCTAAGGACTCAAAATACTTTTTGGAGAAATCAACCAAAAGCATAGCAATTCTTCCTCTCAAATTTTTACTATTAATAGCATACGTATCGCTAATAATTTCATTGGAAATATTACTGATAAACCTGATAATATCCATGGAGAACTCTCCATTTCTCTTCACCATTTCTTTTAAACTATTGATGTCGATGCGGCAAACTACACTATCAACCAAAGCAGTAACAGAATACTCATAGAACTCCTTATTGAACACCGATAATAAACCGATAAAATCTAATGGGCGGGCAAGACTTACTATTTGTTCTTTTCCGTTTTTTCCAATTTTTTGCATCTTTACCAAACCCTGTGTAAGATAAACAAATTCCCTGATTGGGTCTCCCGATTTATTAATAAGGCCACCTTTTTTTATGGCAACTGTTTTTTTATTTCTGTTGATAAATGTCAATTCCTCCACACTTAATTTATCAAATAAGTGAGATCTAAATTTACAATTAGCACAATGCTGATTTAATTCCATAATATCTTTATAATTTTTACAAAAGTAAACAAAAAAGGTAAATAAAATATCACCTAAGTTAGAGATAAAAATAAGGTAGGTTCAAGTCGCAAACGCAATTTTCAGTTTACAAATTTATAAAATAGTTCTTTCGGGTTAACAAAATCAAGTGTTTCCCTTGGCCTCCTATTGATTTTATGCTG
>WGCS01000023.1 GCA_015493685.1 Bacteroidales bacterium | reverse complement strand
TAGGTGCCGATTTACCATTAGTGGAAGTTATTAACCCTTCGGCGTTAACTTTCAATATGTAGATATCCCTTTCATGAACCCAGGGATGGGTTTTGTAATCAAACCGAGTACCAGCCATAATACAGCCTCCATCAGAAGTGGCGATAAGTTTTGACATGAAATAATATGCGTCTCCATAATAAAAGTGTTCCCATCGGACATTTAACATGCTGTCAGTTTGAACAAGATGATACCATGCAGGTTGCTGACCATAGAGAGCATTACTCCAAGAGACATTTTTTGTGCCTCCAATAAATATTGAGTCTTTATTCTTATAGTCTAACGCTCCCCAAGCCGCTGGAAAATCAAAAGTATCAACTACACCAACGCTGTTGAAAATATAACCCGTAGTATCAAATGGATGATATTGTTTTAGTAATCCTATATCATGGTCTGTTTGCCTGCCGGATGTTGATCTTTGTACTGCTGAAATTGACGAAACAAGTAAATTAGTCCTGTTTTTAGAAGGAATTATTGCAAAATCAGCAGCAAGATAAAATGAAGAGTCACTGTCCCATTTTAAGCCGTAGCTGGAATTTAAATAATTAGGAATCACACCTTGTTGGGGTGAAATCATATTCAAGTTAGAATCAATTAAAGCGTAATATGAATACAATCCTCTTAATATCCAATAGTTACCATTATTCAACTCCTTTATTTCGTAAGGATAAATAGAGGGGTTGTTTAAATAGATTTTTGCACTTAAACTGTCCAAATTTTTATTAAACTTATAAAAAAACATTTTTGAAAACGGAATTTTTACAGTTCCTATTACCAATATATTATTGTTTTCTCCAAATCGTGTAACCTGAACAGATAATTTATAATCATCAGGTAGGTTATATTGTTCTTGATGTAAAATATTAAAACTTGTATCTATCTTGAACAGATTAATTGCATAATGTTTTGAATCTATGGTGTCTGTTTTTATTCCGGATAAAATAAGGCTATTGGTGGTGTCATGTAAAATATTTTCGATTATTAATGAATTATCGGAATAAGCTATATGAATGCTATCAACAAATAAACCGTTTTTATTAAGCTTAAACACGAGTCCGCTGTGTTTACGGCTATCTGGTTTTCCGCACGAACCTGTGACGTAGATAGATTGATTATTATCTTCAAGCAGAGCATTTATACTTTCATCATTTTTTGAAGCTAAAACATATTCATATGTAACTTGTTGTCCGTTTGAATAATGAATAACAGCGATGAGGAAAAATAGGATTGAAAGAATTTTTTTCATATTTTTTTATTTGAATTTAAAAGGTATTTAAATTTCATTCATGGCTAAATATTTAGCCATGAATGAAAAAATGATTATTGATTAATCACATTATATGGTATACCATAAGTAACATAGTAAAAGTGTAAATAAGTTGAAGAATTGTCTGATTCTAATAATAGGTCATCAATTATTAAAACACTTACAAAATTCTTACCGTGTGGCCTTAAACCCATGAGTATGTTGGTATTCGGATAATAAACATCATCATAAGTATTAATAATATCGTGAGCGTTGGTTAGATTATCAGTAAGTTCAGTTATACTCATACAGTGCCACCCATCTGCTGTAGGGTCCCAATATAATCTTGGATTACCTTGTGGATCCGTATATGTATCCCCGTTAGCCTGTCTTGTTTCCAGATCTGTATAGCCAACCCTATACGGCAATACCGCAGGATGATTTAATCGATATTGTATTTCGTCAGAACCATCTGATGTTAAATCAGTACCTGCACAATTACCCATTGGTGGTGTTCCTAACTCTTCACCCAATGTTCCCCAAATCCAATCATCGGTAAAGGGTGGGTACAACCCCAGAATAAACCCCTGTCCGTAACCGTTGTTTGAGGTTATGTAAGCAGTACTGCCCACTACGGAGTCCTGCTGTACATCGGAAAACTTAAGAAACTTCACATTGCCGGCAATACCGTTAAGCTGTGTCGTAATGCTGTCAACCATTTGCTGATAGAGTGCCTGCACATCATCCATCGAAACCAAACCGCCGGCATCAACAGGTAGGGTAAAATGGCTGTGCATCAATATAAACTTATTAGAAGCGGAATCGGGATAGCCGCCATAGTTGGTAAGCAGCGCTTCAAGATTCCAAACAGCGGTGTCCAGTGTCATCATGCTGCCATTCTTAAAATGCCCCTGCATTTGTTTGTCAAAACGGTTGATGCGTTGCATAATAGTTTTACTGTATTGGCTGTTGTTATTTAAATTGGCATCCGGATTGCCCAAGTTGCTCTTTTTACACGAAACAACAAAAAATAAAGCGGATAGTACTATAACTGATAAAAGGATTGTTTTATTTTTCAT
>WGCS01000022.1 GCA_015493685.1 Bacteroidales bacterium | reverse complement strand
TATTTTAACAAAGATTAAATGCAAATCGTAAATAATTCTCAAAATTATATAAGGTCTAATGAATTATAGGTGGTTTTTTTAGAACCTATTAATTATCGCTATTTAGGGAATATATGATGTATGATGTTTTGTGTTAATAACTGAAAAAAGTTAGCTTTAAAGATTCATTAAAAAAATCAATGTTTAGCTCTAATCTTAGTGAAATTAAATAGCATATAACAAAAGTGTTAAATATATTGTTATCGGACAATAATATGTTTTTATATCAAATAGTAAAAAGAAGTGCTATTTAGGAAGATTAAGAATTAAATACCAAGGACATATTTTATTTTATTTTTTAGAAACTTATTATGTCGTAAATAAGTAGTCTATGAGCGTTAATGGAATGTAGAATAAGGATTGTATTTTCATCATTTACATATAATGTGGTGATATATAGTAAATTGAGGGTATATATTTCTTTTGGCTTTACAGTTGGTAATTTGAATATGTTATTTTAACTTTGCAGCCTTATTTTTTTGAATAAATTTTTACAATAAATTAAACTTTAACTTATGCAAAATAAAGGCGCTATCAGACTATTAGCAATCTTGTTTGCCCTGGTATCTCTCTACCAGTTATCATTTAGTTATTTTACAGCACGAACTGAGAAAAAGGCAAGAATATATGCCAGTAGTCCTCAGGTAATAGCTGAAGCTAAATCGATAGCGGAGCGTACCGGAAGAATTGAGAATTACTTCTTAGACTCTTTGCAAAAGGCAGCAGAGAATTATTATCTTGATTCAATGGACAATGAAGAGGTGTACTCTTTGGGTTTTTTCGGCTATACTTATAAGCAGTGTAAAGAACGTGAGATTAACTTAGGTCTAGACTTAAAAGGCGGAATGAACGTTACCCTTGAGGTTTCGGTAGATGATGTGGTAAAGGCTTTGGCTGGAAGTAATAGAAACGATCCCCATTTTCAACGAGCTATCAAAGATGCTCTTCAAGCACAGAAAAATTCACAAGACGATTTTATTACCTTATTTTATAAAGCATGGCAAAAGGATAATCCGGGTTTAAATCTGGCTTCAATTTTTGCTACGGTAGAGCTAAAAGATCAGGTTGCTCCCAATGCAACAGATGATGAGGTTCTTAAGGTATTACACCGTCAGGCTTCTGCTGCCATTAGCAATACCTATGATGTGCTTAGTAAGCGGATTGACCAATTTGGTGTGGCTCAGCCTATTATTCAAAAATTGCAAAATGGGCGTATCCTTGTTGAATTGCCGGGAGTAAAAGACCCTCGTCGTGTTCGTAAAATCTTGCAATCGACAGCCCGTTTGGAATTTTGGGAGACTTATAATTTTAATAATCCTAAAATTTTCAATGCTTTAACAGAAGCTAATAATGTAGTGGCTAAGTATTATTCAGCAAGGAAAACTAAAAGTGGTGAAAAAGCAAAGGCTGATGATGCTGCCAAAGCTGTGGCTAAAACAAGTACGAAAGAGGCTAAGGACTCTACCCTTAATTTAGAAGGAGATAGCGCCGATGCGAAACTTAATCTTGATGGGGGTAACGACCAAACCGATGTGGCTGATGTTCAGCAACAATCAGGAATTAGCTTGTTTAAGTATTTTATGCCTAATTTCTCCCAAGGAAAAGATGGAAAATGGTATCCAGGTAACGGAGCGGTCATGGGAACAGCTCTTATTAGAGATACTGCCCGGGTTAATGCTATGTTTAATCTGCCACAGGTTAAAGCTCTTTTCCCTCGTGATATGAGATTATACTGGGGTGTTAAGCCTCCTAAATATATGACTAAAAATGGCGTTCAAATGAATGCCCTTGAATTATTTATTATTCATGTGAAGTCACGTGATGGTAAGCCTCCTTTGGATGGTTCTGTTATTACTGATGCCCGACGTGATTATTCACGTAATGGTACTGTGGAAGTTAATATGGATATGAATTCCGAAGGAGCTCATATCTGGAAAAACCTTACCCATGATAACCTTAAAAAATCAATTGCCATTGTCCTCGATAATTATGTGTATTCTGCTCCAACAGTACAAACTGAGATTACAGGTGGTAGATCTAATATTACCGGTAACTTCACTTTAGAAGAAGCTGAAGACCTTGCCAACGTACTTAAGAGTGGTAAATTGCCGGTGCCGGCGCGTATTATCGAAGAGGCTATCGTTGGTCCTTCATTGGGTAAAGAGGCTGTAAATGCAGGTATGATTTCTTTCATCGCTGCTTTTATTTTGGTATTGCTATATATGTTGTTTTTCTATAGTAAAGCCGGTCTTGTAGCTGACCTTGCATTGTTAGCAAATATTTTCTTTCTCTTTGGTGTGCTAGCCTCGCTGCAAGCGGTGCTTACACTACCGGGTATTGCAGGTATCGTGCTTACCTTGGGTATGGCAGTGGATGCCAACGTAATTATCTTTGAGAGAATTAAAGAGGAGATTCGAGCGGGAAAAGGACTTCGTTTGGCCATTAGTGATGGGTATAAGAATGCTTACTCTGCAATTATTGATGGTAACGTTACTACTTTATTGACGGGTATTGTATTGTTTATATTTGGATCCGGTCCGGTACAGGGCTTTGCCACTACCTTGATTATTGGTATTGTTACTTCTTTGTTCTCAGCAATATTTATTTCCAGATTGACTTTTGCTTGGTTGCTCGATCATAATAAGAAAATTAGCTTCTCGACTAAGATGACGGTTAATTTTATGCAGAATACCAAATTTGATTTCATTGGTTTTAGAAAAAAAGCCTATATATTTTCTGGTATTATTATTCTTATTGGCCTTTTTAGTCTTGCTTTCAAAGGACTTAATTACGGTGTTGATTTCTCCGGTGGTCGTACCTTCGTTATTCGTTTTGACCATCCTGTTAATACGGTTAAACTGGAAGAACATCTTAAAACATTCCTCTTAGATGATAATGGTAAGGAAATGCGTCCTGAAGTAAAAACTTTTGGACCTACTTCTCAGGTTAAAATTACCACAAAATACTTAATTAACGATAAAGATCTTACTTCTGATTCAATCGTTGATAGAACAGTGTATGAAGGAGTGAAAGGTTTCTTTAAAACACCAATTACCTATGAGCAGTATTCTTCTACTAATGAAGATAAAGAAGTAGGAATGATGAGTTCACAAAAAGTTGATCCTACCATCTCTGATGACTTGGTTTATGAGGCTTATGGAGCCTTGTTCTTTGCCTTTATTATCATATTCTTATATATTGCTTTGCGTTTTCGTAATTGGCAGTATGGAGTGGGCGGTTTGGTTGCTTTGGTGCACGATGCTTTAATAGTGCTTTCGGCTTATTCTATCTTCTCGGGTGTGTTGCCTTTCGATATGGAAGTTGACCAAGCTTTTATCGCGGCAATTCTTACAGTGATTGGATATTCAATTAATGACTCGGTGATTATCTTTGACCGTATTCGTGAATATACAGGTATTTATACTAAACGTACTCTGAAAGAGAATATGAATGGTGCTCTTAATAGTACTTTGTCTCGTACCATTAATACTTCAGGTACTACCATAGTAGTATTGTTAACTATCTTTATTTTTGGTGGTGAAGTTATTCGTGGATTTGCATTTGCCTTATTGGTAGGTATTATTGTGGGTACTTATTCTTCTATTTTTGTTGCTAGTCCTATAGCTTATGAAACAATGAAGAAAAAGGAAGATAGCAAATTGCTAAAAGCTAAATCCAAAAAGAAAAAATAATCGAATATGATTATAATTGTATTGATGCCTCTCTATAATGTTTAGAGAGGCATTTTTTTTACAGCATATTGCAAGTTTATAGTAACTATTGTGTCAGAGTAAAGTTCATACAATCCGATAACTTAATTTCACGCGAAAATGACTTATTTTAAAATTAGTAGTTTATTATTTTTGGTATTTGGTTTTTTGACCCTAAAGGGACAGCCTCCTGCCAATGCTATAGCCAATCATAATGCAAACAGGCAGGGTATTATGGGTAAACTTATCGATTCGGAGACCAAACATGCAGTCCCATTTGCTACTGTTGTAATTTACAATCAGGCTGATTCAAGCATGGTTAATGGAAGCATAAGCAAAGAAGATGGACGTTTTTTTATCCCTACAAAATCAGGGAAATTTTATTTGATAATAAAATTTATGGGGTATAAAAAAAAGCTTGTTCCTAATATTATAGTGTCGGTGAATAAGCCGCTTATACGTGTTGGCGTTATTCAGTTGCATAGGAGTGCCAGCGATATTAAGGGGGTGGATATTATCGGTAACCAATCGTATGTAGATTATAAAATTGACCGTAAAATAGTTCATGTCGGGCGCGACCTGGGCTCCTCCGGTGGTACAGCAGTGGAAGCCTTGGAAAATGTTCCTTCCGTTTCTGTTGATATTGATGGGAATGTTCAGCTGCGTGGAAGTAGTAGCTTTACCGTATTAATCAATGGTAAACCTTCACCTCTAAACGGAAGTGATGCCTTGGAACAAATTCCAACTTCAGTGATTAAAAATATTGAAATTATTACCAATCCTTCTGCTAAATACGATCCTGATGGTATGACAGGAATTATTAATGTAGTGCTAAAGGAGGATGTTAAACAAGGCTTAAATGGCTTTGCAGAGGTGTCCTTGGCTTCATTCGATTCCTATAGCCTGAATACTATCTTTAATTATAGAAAAAATAAAATCAATTATTTTGCAGGGGCTAATTTACGTTGGCGGAATTATCCCGGTGGTGGAATATCAGATTTACAGAATTTGGGTGCCGATACTAATTTATTTCGTAATACTCAGATTGATAGACTAAGAAAAAGAAACAACTATACCTTAAAAGCCGGTATTGATTATTATGCCAATGATAATAATACCTTCGGTGTGGATTTTGCCTATGGGATTAATGATTTCGGGAAAGACTACAATAGTCATATTTATGAGCACACTCTTCCTTCTTCTTATGAACTTTATACCATGAGTCATAATTTGGGGGCTCGCAAAAGCGGGTTTTTTAAAACATCACTTAACTGGGAACATAAGTTTAAACGGAAAGGCGAAAAGATAGAAACTTACCTCTATTTTAGTCGCGGTGATGTAGGTAAATCAGAAGATCAAAAGGAAGTTGTCTCTGATGAAAACTGGACTCCCAATGGAGATTTAGTCAATTGGTACCAAACAACAGATAACAAAGATAAAGTCGATTTTAGAGCAAAAGTTGATTACACACTTAAGCTTAAAGGCGATAGAAAGTTTGAGGCCGGTTTGCAATCGCGTAATTATCGAGAGAACTCTCGTTTTGTGTACAACTCCTATGATACTACTGCTGCTCATTGGATTGTTAGGCCGGACTATGGTAACGTGATGATCTTTAATAGAGATATTCTTTCTGCCTATACTACTTTTGGAGGTATGTACAAAAATTTTGGCTATCAACTGGGATTGCGTGGTGAATATACCAATAGGATTATTCAAAGTGTTGGAGATAAGCAAGCAGCCATTGTTAATCGTTTTGATCTGTTTCCAACGATTCATTTATCGCAAAAGTTCTTAAAAACGAACTCGGTATTGTTAAGCTATAGTCGTAGAATCGATAGGCCTAGTGGCTGGGAGCTTGGCCCCAATCCAATATTTATTTCAAGTAATTTTGTTCGTTTGGGAAATCCTAAATTGCAGCCCGAATATACCAATAATTTTGAATTGAGTTATCAAAAGACCATTGCGAAGTCTTTTGTCTCAGTAGAGGCGTATTATCGCACTACCAAAAACAAGATAGCTCGCTTGCAGCAGATGGATAGTCTGCATATTGTGTATATGAATTATGCTAACCTTGACAGAGACCATTCTGCCGGAGTTGAACTTATGACGAATGTACAATTTTATAAATGGTTTAGATTAAACTTAAGCGGGAGCTATTATTACTACAAGTTAGAGGGTAATATTGAAAGTGGTACGGTAAACAAAACGAGTGATAATTACGACTTAAGAGCTAATTTCAATTTTATGATTACTCCTTTAATGCGCTTTCAAGTTAATGGATTTTATCGTGGACCTTCGGTGACAGCTCAGGGAAAGATGAGTAAGTTCTTTATGGTTAATTCGGCTTTGCGGTATGATTTATTTAAGCGTAAAATGGCAGTAACTTTTCAGGTAAGAGATATTTTTAGTACCATGAAGCATGAGTTCGAAACCATTACGCCTACATTTATTAGTTATAATTCCTTTTATCGTCAAGGACCGTATTTTAGTTTTACTGTTAACTATAAAATCAATAATTATCATCAAGAGCGCAAACCCAATATGGACGATCGGAATGGTGATGGGGGTGAGGATATTTAATTGGTTTTAGATTAGAAAATAGGCTTGTTTAGGATAGTTATTTGTTTATATTGTGGTCTTAATATTGATTAATATATAAACATATCGCTAGACTATGGAACGAACTATTGTCCATTTTGATTTAGATGCTTTTTTTGTCTCTGTTGAGCGATTGCTCAATAGTAAGCTTGAGGCTAAACCCTTGATTATTGGAGGTGTTGGTGACCGGGCAGTAGTTTCGAGTTGTAGTTATGAGGCGCGCCAATTTGGAGTGCATTCCGGTATGCCAATGCGTATGGCGCGCCGCCTGTGTAGCGATGCTATCCATATTCGTGGTGATATGGATCAATACACCAAATATTCGCGTTTGGTAACAGAAATTATTGCTGATAGGGCTCCAAATTATGAGAAAGCTTCCATCGATGAGCATTATCTTGATATTACCGGAATGGATCGCTTTTTTGGAAGTTTTAAATGGGCGCATGAGCTTAGAGAACAAATAATTAAGGAAAGTGGATTGCCCATTTCCTTTGGTTTGTCAGTGAATAAAACGGTGGCGAAAATTGCCACAACTGAAAGTAAACCTAATGGAGAATTGTGGGTAAAAAAAGATAAGGTAAATCCATTCTTAGATCCTTTAAATATGCGTAAAATACCAATGCTTGGAAAACAGTCATATCTAAAACTTAGAAGAATGGGGCTTTCTACAATTCTTAGTTTAAGGCAGATGCCTCCTGATATGCTTTTATTTGCCATGGGCAAAAATGGCTTATCATTCTGGAAAAAAGCCAATGGAATTGATTTGTCACCTGTAATTCAGTATGCTGAGCGTAAATCGATTAGTAAAGAACATACTTTTCAGTACGACACCATTAGTATACAATCTATAACAGACACTTTAGTTACTATGAGTGAGGAGCTTGGATTTGCTTTGCGAAAGAATGCCAAGCTGTGTTCTGTGATTACTGTTAAAATTCGCTATTCAAATTTTGATACGCATAGCTTACAAAAAAGTATTGCATATACCTCTTTGGATTATAAAATTATTGAAGTGGCAAAGGATTTGTTTACAAGGCTATATACCAAAAGAATGATGATTCGTCTTGTGGGTTTGAAGTTGTCGGGAATGGTTGCGGGAGTACAGCAAATCGATCTTTTTGAACATCAAGAGGAGGATATAAAGCTATATCAGGCTATGGATGCCATTCGTAAAAAATACGGAAGTAAAGCAATACGTAGAGCAATTGCATATTAATCTTGCTTCCATATTAATTTTCCTACAGAAAGCTTATGGTGAACTTGTTTTTCTTATCAAGAGAAGGAAGAAAAGCAGGACTGTAATTACAGCTTACGCATAATCATCAGTCCGTCACGTAAGGGAAGTAGCAGATTTTCGACACGATTGTCGCGCTGGATTTTATCATTAAAATCTTGTAGCGCTTTCGTTTCTCTATCGTTTTTAGTAATTTGATGGAGTACTTTTCCACTCCATAACACATTGTCAGCAATAATCCAAGCTCCGGAGGATAAGCGGTCAATGATTAAATCAAAATAATTGCTATAGTTGATTTTATCAGCATCGATAAATACAAGGTCAAAAGAGAGTGATAATTGCGGCAGTATTGCCATAGCATCGCCAATAATAAAGTTAATTTTGTTTTCTAAATTTGATAGATGAAAATATTTTCTGGCGATACTTTCTATTTCAACATTAATATCGATGGTGTAAAGTTGACCCTCATCGGGCAAGGCAGCAGCCATACAAAGTGCTGAATAGCCGGTGTAGGTGCCGATTTCAAGAATATGTTTAGCTCCTGTCATTTTAACAATGAATTCTAAAAACTTACCTTGGATTCGTCCGGAAAGCATCCGTGGCCTGAGCACTTTAAGTTGAGTCTCTCTCTCCAGTTGATATAGTATGTTGTCAAGTTTACTGCTGTGAGTTTCAATATATTCTTCTAGTTGAGTATCAATTAGGCTCATATCAATTGTTATTTCCTTTGTATATAAGTGTGCTTAAATGGTTTTTGCTGAATATTTCTTGGGCAATATTCTGAATGTCTTGAGCATTTACAGCTTCAATCTCTTTGTAAATTTCTTCCACAGTATCTACTTTGTCATAAGCGAGTATGCTTTTTCCTATGCTTAATAATTCATTGACATTTGACTCTTGTCCTATGGCAATTTGTCCTATTAATTGCTGCTTTCCTCTTTGTAGTTGTAGGCTTCCCAAAGGTTTTTCTCTGAGCCTTTTCAATTCTTTATGTGTGAGTTGTATGGTGCGGTTGAGGTAGGAAAAGTCGGTGCCTAAATAGATGCTTAAGATGCCGGTGTCGGAGAATGGCGTATAACTTGATTCTATGTTATAACAGAAGCCATACTTTTCCCTAATTCCCATATTTAATCGTGTGTTTAGCCCCGGGCCACCAAGAATATTATTGAGTAATACCAAAGGAGTACGCTTTTTATCTTGAAAACTATAAGCTTGGTTGGCAATGATGCAATGGGCTTGATATTGTCCTTTTGTTTCAACTTTTTCCACAGGGATGTAAGAGCTAACTTCCTGACGTTTTTTCTGTCGCAGATGGCTTGGAATATTCCCAAAATATCTTTCGCATAGGGCTATAAACTTATTGAAGTCAAAATTGCCAACCGAACATATTACCGCTTCGTCGGTATGTATATTTGCGTTGGCAAATTTAAGAATATCAGCTTTGGTGAAATTCCTGACGAGCTCTTCTGTCCCTAGAATATTTCTTCCCAAAGGATGCCCTTTAAAAACTAAGTCTTCAATTTCATCAAATATTTCTTCCGATGGATTGTCGCGATACGAATTTATTTCGTCAATAACGACTTCCTTTTCTTTCTCAATTTCCTTCTGAGGAAAAGTTGAATGAAGTACGATGTCTGAGAATAATTCCAAGGCTCTGCCATAATATTGTGGAAGGAAAGAGGCATAGATACAAATCTCTTCCTTTGAGGTAAAGGCATTAATCTCTCCTCCCACATTCTCCATTCTTGAGAGTATATGAAATGATTTGCGTTTGCGAGTGCCTTTGAAAATAGTGTGTTCAATAAAATGGGCCAATCCTTGTTCTTCTTCACTTTCATCACGAGAGCCTGTATTTACCATCAGAGCACAGTGTGCTACTCCTTGCGTGATAGGTTTGTGAATTAACCGAATGCCGTTTTTTAAGGTATATCTTTGATATTTCATTAGTATTATTAATAATTTGGGCAAAAGTACTTCTTTTGAGGTGTGCTTTTATAAGCATTTTGCCTCGTAAAAAGGAGTATAAAAAAACCTCCGAACTGGGAAAGTCCGGAGGAAAAAATAATTAATCACTAATTAATAAAATTGAGGTAGGAGTAAATGTATAGTGTTGCTTAAATAGCCATAATTAATAATAATAGTTCCTCAACTACTAAGGTGCAAAGATATATATAATCTGTCT
>WGCS01000021.1 GCA_015493685.1 Bacteroidales bacterium | reverse complement strand
TTCATCATATAGTGTCCATTATCTATGTATTCAATACGAAACTGAGTTAATAACTATTACGCAAGATTAAAATGCCAAAAATACATCACAAAAATTAATCTCCAACCTGCTTTATAAATTTCAGATCTTATTGTGCCCAACAATTTTATATGGTCAGGTATTTTCCCTCTCTTTTTCTTTATTATCCCCACTTCCCTGCATATATTCAAGGAAAAATGCAAGCAAAATAGCAAAGAAGAATCCGGCCGTCCCTGCAACAGCAATGTTAAACAGCTTTTTGGGCTTGATGGGATGTGTAGGCACAACAGGCTCTTCAGCAATTGAGAGGGGGGTAAGCATATTGTCCTGAGTTAATTTTAATTGCTCATAATTGGCAGCTATTTTTGAATAATCACTTTTTGCAATCGACAACTCCCTATTTAACTCATTTAATTCAAGTTGCTTCTCATTTATCTCCTCGTCCAACTTATGAATCTTATCGCGTGCCTGCAATATAAGAGTATTTAAAGATTCTTCCTGTGTTTTCAATCCAGACAGTGTTATCGCATAATTAACCAACTTTACTTTAAGGTTGATATACACAGGATTTACTTCCTGAGAACTCACTTTAAGTTCCGAAAGGGAAACTATGTCTTCGTTTGATAAGTCCTGTGCAAGCTGGGAAAGTAAAGGATCATCAAGAATTGACTTCTCAGCAGTTATAAACTTACTTTCGGATTTTAACTCTCTTTCAGTTGTGGAAAGCTGTTCCTTATATTGATTTATTTTAGAATTTAAAGAAAGAAGTTGGGAAAGATAACTACTCAAGGCGCTCTTATAGGAACTCCTTTCCTGTTTTAAAATACTCAGATTATCCTTTTGGGAATTAAATTCTGCAATAGATTTTTCAATATTCTCCAATCTTGTATTTGCATCCAAAAATTGTTTCTTCAGCACATCTCCACCAGAACGAAGACGGGAACTATTCAGAAAGTTTACATATGAAACAGTTTCTTTAAGAAGATCTTCCACAATTTCTTTTGCAACTTTCGGATCTTTGTAATCTACATATAACTTAATTAAGGATGTGTTCTTTGGATTCTGCACCTTAATCATTTTGTTAAGACTATAAAGTGTAATATTGTATGGAGGAGAATCAAGCTTTAATGCATTAAGCACATTCTCTTCTATATTTGCGCTTTTAATAATCCCCATATATGTTTCTACGGACATCTGTGGCAGAAAAGTTAACGGGTTAAGAAGCTGGTCAGGCGTGGTGATACTTATGTCGGCATTTTGTGGGTTAATAAGAAGTGAACCCGAGGCTTCATATACTGGTTTTACTACAACATAACTATACACACCTGCAACAAGCATAGAAATAACCGTAATCCATATGATAAGCCACTTCCATTTCACCAGTACATTAATATAATCCCTTAAATCAACCTCTTCTTCCATAATCCCTCCACACACTGATTATTTTCAAGTAAAGAGTAAACTTATTTGGAAACATTGAAATAACCCGTTTCCCTATACGAAAGCCAACCGCCAAATTTTCTCTGCATAAATTTAGGTGCCACTGCGTATACCCTTAATTTATACTGGCCTGGAGCTAAATTCGCGGGCACCTCATATGTATATGAATTTGCATTTTTGGCAACACCTGACTTTACTGTTATCCATTTTCCTCTCTTAGGAATAAAGAATATATTGTAATACTCTACATTTTTCGTATTTGATGCTGCCCACTTAATTTTTAAGTTGCTTCCCACCTTTATATTTTGGTTCGGCATAGGTGATAAAATCGTAATAATTGGTGCGTATTTTTCAAATTCAGTTTTAGCTTCCTGTAAAGACGGGTTGTACTGGACTGCGTAGAACAAATTATGCACAGCTTCAGGCAACTTTCCCTGTTTTTCATAAAGAATGCCGAGCCTGTAGTACGCATAAGCACTCTTTCTGTTATACTTTATTGCGAGCTGGTAATTCTGTATTGCTTTATTTAGATCACCAGTTTGTTCATATAACTGCCCAAACCCGAGATATGCATCGGAATTTTTGGGATCTAATTTTAACGCTTCTTCAAACTGCACCTTTGCCATCACAGTATCTTTATTCAATTTTAAATACGCAAATCCAAGTGCTGCATGTCCTCCTGCATCAATCGGATTTAGCTGGACAGCTTTAGTAAACTCGTCTATTGCCTTTTTGTTACCAGTTTGCAAATAAAGGCGGGCAAGTTCAAAGTGATACAGAAAAAATTCCGGGCAGTGTTTTATTGCGGCTTTATACTGTTCCTCTGCTTTTGCTATAAACTGAGAAGGGTTTTGAGATGCAGGAACAAGGTTTTGAAAATAAAAATGTGCAAGGTCGTAATGATATTCAGAACAAAGCGGATCCATGTCAGTTGCTGTGTTAAACATTGAAACAGTTTTTTGCCAGGGCACACGCCTTATACTTCTCTTTGCGTTAAAATCTGCTCGCGCTCCTATAAATGGAAATAAAAACACAAAGAACATTACAGTGATAATAGTGTAAACACCAACTAATTTACCAATGTTACTCTCCTTTTTGCTATGTGTATACTTTTTTGTTTCTACCTTTTGTTTTCGCAAAGGGCATACAAATGTAAAATATTCCCGCTCTTCTGTTTGTAAAAGAATAGCAAACCCAACAAAGAAAAGAAACGGCATAAACATAAGTGACCAGTCAAAATCAATAAACGCATGTATAAGCATTCCCATTAAACCGCTGAACAGTGCAACATCTAATATGCTATAATATTTTCTAA
>WGCS01000020.1 GCA_015493685.1 Bacteroidales bacterium | reverse complement strand
GCATAGAACAACTTCTTTTTGTCATCTGGATACTTTTCCAGTGGATTATTATTTGAAATAATGGAGTAAACTTTAATTGCAGAGCGTTTAAAATATTCAACAAGCTTTATTGCTCCCGTTACTGCTTTAACGCCAACTACCTCCTTATTTCCTTCTCCACATGCCCACTGGAGCAACTCAAGTATTAATGCAAATCGGGCAACGTACATTTCCAGTTTACTGTAAATACCGCTTATTGTGTCATCTTCGGTATTGTTAAACTGATCAGCATTCTTTTTTTGCCATTCAAAAAGCATTTCCTTAGCATCCCTGGAAAAGCGTAGTATTTCCGGTTGAATATTATTCGTTTCATCCTTTACAACATGAAGGCTTAAAAGATTAACAATTATTGTCTGCCAGTTTTGAATTACAGATGAATCCAATTCGATATCACTCCAGTACGGTTTTTTAATATTGTCAGGAAAAGCAAAAAGTATCCTGTCGATAAAGCCGTTTTGTTGCCTGTTGTCTTTGGCTAATTCTTTCAGTACTCCATTCTGGATAGTGCCTACCACCGAAATAAAAGGAGAAGGAATGAAAATAGGGCCATCAGACTTTCGGTCGATATTAATGGGCTTGCTGTTCCATGCACTAAGCCAGAATTCCATCTCACTCCCTTTACTATATCGGTTGAAATTTTTAAACCAGCCGGCCAACTCATCAACATAAACACCAATGCCTCTGCTATTGAATCTATGAACCTCTGCCAATGCCTCCGGTGTAAAATCTGAAAGCAGAATTTTTTGCCAGACGGGTGGAATGGGATCTTCAGGAAATCCTTCAGCTTGTCTTTCCTTTCGGGATAGTTTGATAATTCTGTCATATTCCCGCTTTTTTACTTCATATTGCTTATAAGTAGTCTTGTCGTGTTCAACAATCGGCTGTATTGCAAAACTCAATGGATGACTTTTGTTTGTGCCAGCACGAGCTACTATTGCAATATATAAAACTGCGTTTTCCTGAAATCCCTTTTTAATCTCAACTTTGTAAGTATTCCCTATGGCTACAGAGGCAGCATAAAGCATTGATGCGGCAATGAAATCAATAGGAAACTCCAGGCTTCTGTTTGTCTCATCGATAATTTGCTGAATAGCCTCAGGAAATATTCCGGAAGGGAACTGATTACTTTTAGCTGGTTCTGTTTCTACTTCTTTAGCCAAAAGCTTTTTCACTTCAGCCTTTATGTCTTCTGCACCGATAGGTGATATTGCATTGGAAGGTGTCGCCATGACAGTATCCAGTACGGAACAACTGTTATTTGGCATACGATCCTCCTTTTGTGTTAATATCATTAATAATATCAGCTTTGCGCCAATACACACGTGAGCCCATGCGGATAGGTTTGGGAATAATTTTATTTTTCTCCCAATCGCGTAAGGTTACAAATGATACATTGTAGATGGCTGCTACTTCTTCCCTGCTGTAAAGTTTGTCAGGTTCATCGTTTACTTCTTCTTTTCTTAAAGACAGTAATGAATTCTTAATGGATTCCGAAACAGATTCCTGAATAATTCTTTTGAATTCTTCATCGGAAATGTTGGTGAATAATAATTTTTGTTCCATAATTACTCGGTGTTTTTATAAATTTTAAGCAAAACTACGCCGGGCGAAATGGATCAAAGTTTACTATGTTTACTTTAGCGTACAGAGTAAACAAAGTAAACGAAGTAAACTAAATAAAAACTACTTAAGAGAACAAAATGCCATAAAAGCGTTAATGGCTCTTTTCTTATTTAAGCAGTCATAAAAAGGGAATAAATAATGAAATGGTTTATTTACAGAAAGGATTTAGAAGATAATTTAACCTTAAAATCTTCAAGAATTCGGTTGAATGGCTCAACATATAACATTTTGTCTTTACTTCCCCACTTCCGGTTCCAAAATTGATAAGACATTTTAACATTGAATTTTTCAGTAACTGATCTAAAAACCTCCTTCAAGAAAAACCTGTTATGAATAAAGGAATGATTCATCAAAGCTTTTGTGAAAGCTACCAGCTCAGTATTTGTTTTAATCCAATCTCCGTTGGTGCTAATACAATTGTCAGCATCATCAGTTTGTAGATAATTTAGCAGAGGGGCTACTACAGCCGGGTCGTTAAACAAATCTTCAAATTTTGGGGTAAAACCTTTTTTTCGTACAACAATAGTATCAACATCAGATGAATCAGTATCATCATTAGAAACAGACAACACAGGTTTCTTATTAACATACTTTTTCATCAATCCATCTATATAGTTGATATTGTTATCTAGGTTACTATTGTCGTTTGAATTAGCACCCCCAGAATACTCATGTATCGTAACAAACCAATCTCTGAGACCACCAAGAATAATTAGTTTTACTTCAACAGGAATCTGATCTGTGTTATCTACAAACAATGTCACCTTTCTGTTAATCCTTTCAAAATAATCCAGGAACTCCTTTTCCTTGAATACTTCACTATAATTCTTCAGATTGTATCGTCGTAAATAAACCTCTAATGTATCATAAGCAACCGTGACTCTGAATTTATTAAACGATTTATCTTTTACAAGGCTTGAATCCTGATCTATCTCTTCACTCCAAAGAATTAAAACATTAAGAAACCTTAATGCGGCATATCCATAATCCTCGATTAATAAATTTAATAATGGAGACAAGTCCAGAGCATTAACAAATTGGGAGATATGTTGTTTTCTTTTTCGGTAATTCATAAGCGCAAAACAAAGTAAATATTCAATCAATTATCGGTTTCCCTGAAAAAAAATACAAATATCTGAATAAAAATATTACGTTTGAAAATCTTTTTCGGAATAAAAAGAAAATTTCAACCGGGCAAAAAAAGAAATAAAATTGAATTCTGACGCCACCTATACGCCACCTAAAACAAAAAAGCCCTTGATAATCAAGGGCTTAAAG
>WGCS01000019.1 GCA_015493685.1 Bacteroidales bacterium | reverse complement strand
GTTAATAGGCATGGATTAGAGATAATATAGTAAAATTTAACATTTAAGAAAATGGTGTAAAAAATACATGGGTTTGGTCTAAAAAGGGTCTTTTTCTTTTTATGCTTTTCATTTATACTTTACTTGGGTTTAAGAAAATATTACTTATAAAATTTGAAGTTAAAAAAAAGTTTACATTTGTTTCGTTAAATTTTATTGAAAGTAATCTTGCACTTTCAAAAATTATATTACGCATTATCAAATAAAGCAATTTGTTATCCAAGTTGTTAATAGATGGAGTAAATATAGTTGTAAACTAAAATCGTATTATGTTAGAACAATTACAATCATTAGATAGCATTCGCCTTAATTTTAATTCTGGAGGATTATTAGTATTAAATATTACCCTTGGCGTTATCATGTTTGGGGTAGCTTTGGGAATAAGATTGCGTGGTTTTAAGAAGATATTTGTAAAGCCAAAGAATATTATTGTGGGATATTTATCCCAATTTTTTGTATTGCCATTGGCAACTTTTTTATTGACTTTAGTGCTGAAGGATTATATTACCACAAGTATTGCATTGGGGATGATTTTGGTAGCTGCATGTCCCGGTGGAAATATTTCAAATTTTATTTCTTCCTTGGCCAAGGGAAATGTGGAGCTATCGGTGAGTATGACGGCATTAGCAACATTGTCAGCAGTTATTCTTACCCCTTTTAATTTTGCTTTTTGGGGTGGTTTATATCTTAAGTATGCTTCTCGTCCCGAAAGTAATGGTCTTTTGCAGCCCCTGCAAATAGACACCTATCAAATGTTTATTTCTGTTTTTGTGTTATTAGGTATTCCTCTGATATTGGGTATGTTGTTTGCCTGGAAATTTCCTAAGATTACTAAAAAAATTATGAAGCCGATACAAACAATATCCATAATTATTTTTATGAGTTTCGTAATTATCGCATTTATTAAAAATTACGATTATTTTATTGAGTATATAAAATGGGTTTTATTAATTGTGTTTTTACATAATAGCGTTGCCCTATTATCAGGTTTTAGCTTTGCTTCTTTATTTAAAATTAAAAGGCGAGACCGCCGAAGTATCACCATTGAAACCGGCATACAGAATTCGGGTTTGGCTCTTGTACTGCTGTTTAATACCAATATTTTCCCATCGAGTTTGCCCTTGGGTGGGATGATTTTTATTGCTGCATGGTGGGGAATATGGCATATTATATCGGGTTTAAGTTTGGCTTATATGCTTTCTAAGGTGCCCCTAAAAACATTTTGACAATGAATACTCCAACTATTCTTTTGGTGGCTGCAGCTTCTCTCGAGATTGAACCGCTCTTGCTTGATGCACAGCGTATTGAAGAAAACTTTTATACCCTAAAAGTAAATAATATCCTTATTGATGTATTGATTACCGGTCTGGGATCCACTGCAATGACTTATTATCTGACAAAGCAGTTACAGAATCGTAAATATAGTTTTGTTGTTTTGCTTGGTGTCGCCGGAGCATATTCTCATCAATTTCAATTGGGCGATGTTGTCTGTGTTAAATCTGAGCGTTTTGCTGATTTGGGTATTCTCGAAGACAACAAATTTACCAGCCTTTTTGATATGCAGTTATGTGAGAATGAATTTCCTTTTGTCAAGGGCAAGCTCGATAATTATACGTTAATAAATAACAAAACTATTGAACAACTTCCTGTTGTTAAGGGGAATACTGTTCAGAGTATCCGCCCTTTCATAAATCCTGTTATCCGCTCCAATACCGATATAGAGAGCATGGAAGGAGCTTCTTTTTTTTATGTTTGTATGCTTGAAAAACAAGCTTTTGTGCAACTTAGAGCAATTTCAAATTATGTTGGAGAACAAAATAAGAAACATTGGAATATTCCTTTGGCGGTAACAAAACTTACCAATACATTTATTGATGTCATCAATGAATTTACAGTAACTGATTAGTGGCAGATGGCTACAAAATGATCCACACAAGCCAAGGTTTCTTCAAAAGCTTCGATATATCCCATGTGGGCTACTCCGTCAAGGATAAGGCTTTCGCTATGTTTTGGAAGTGCTATAAGTTGAATGGTTTTATCCAAGGGTGTACGTGGGTCTTGCTTACCGATGATAAATAGTACAGGAATATCAAGCTTTTTTAGGAGTTTTTGTTTGTCAGTCCGGTGGCGCATTCCTTCCAATGCTGCAATAACAGCTTCTTTGCTCATCTTTCTTGAAGTTTCTTGCATCAGTTTTATCTCTTTGGCATAGCGCTCTTTGTTTTCAGGAGTGAAAAGATCAGGAATAAAAGCAGAGATAAAATCCTTATGCTGTTCCTTGACTACTTGTATTGCTCGTCCCCTATTTATTTTTCCTTCGGTGCTATCGGCAAATGCATGGGAATGAAATATTCCTAAACCTTTAAGTTTTGCTTCATATTGCGCGGCAAAAGCCAGTGCTACATATCCTCCCATGCTATGTCCTATCATTGTGCAGTGTTCTATTTCCAAATGTTCCAGTACTGCGTTAACTACCTCGGCCATTAATTCCATGCTATGACTTTCGGCTTGCATCTTACTATTGCCATGTCCTGGCAAGTCAATCAATAGAACTTCATATTTCATTGATAGTCTTTCCGTAAAGTGGTCCCAAATGTCCATACTTTCTAAAAAACCATGTAGTAAAACCAGCGTTTTCCCTTCGCCTTGCCTTCGATAACAAACTTCTTTATTATGGTATAAAACCCTTTTCTTGTTCATATTAATAGGTATGATAATTAATAAATCTATATTTCAGGTATTGCTGCAATAAGCTCTTGCGTATAGTGTTGTTGGGGATGGTAATATAGGTTGTCAGCCTCCCCAAGCTCTACAATTTCTCCATTACGCATAACTAATATTCTATCGCTCATGTATTTTACTACTGATAAATCGTGAGAAATAAAAATATAGGTTAGCCCATAATCTTGTTTTAACTCATTGAGTAAGTTTAATACTTGTGCTTGTACAGAAACATCTAAAGCTGAAACAGATTCATCACAAACAATAAATTCAGGATTTAGGGCTAAGCTGCGGGCAATAACAATGCGTTGACGTTGTCCACCACTGAATTCGTGGGGATATCGATTATACGCTTCCTCCGGCATATCTACTCGCTCCAGAAGTTCCATAACTTTTTTCCTACGTTCTTTTTTCGAGTTTAATAATCCATGTACTATCATAGGTTCCATAATGGCATCACCTACACTGATACGTGGGTTTAATGAGGAGTAGGGATCCTGAAAAATAATCTGTATCTCGCTTCTGAGTTGGCGCATCTCTGATGTGCTGAGTTTTGACAAATCCATTCCTTTGTAGAGTACTCGTCCCGAAGTGGAGGGAATCATTTGTAATATGGTGCGGCCAAGGCTGGTTTTTCCACAACCCGATTCTCCCACAAGGCCCAATGTTTCTCCTTTATATACTTCAAAACTAACGTCTTTAACCGCTTGAACGTAAGTTGTTGCTTTGCCAAAAAAATTTCTTTTTGAAACATAGGATGTGGTTAGCTTTTCGACCTTTAATAGGGCTTCTTGCCGATATAGTTGATGATGTCTCTTGAGACGTGATTCCTTACTTATGGCATGCGTTTTTTTAGCTATTTCATCGGCGTCTAATGTCAAAAAATCATTTACTGTTGCCAACTGTTGAGAACGAATATCTGTTCTGGGCCGACATTTCAATAGCCCCTGAGTATAGGGCAGTTGTGAATGATTGAAAATAGTTTCCATGGAACCTTGTTCAACAAGTTTACCTTTATACATTACCAATACTCGTTGTGCTATTTGTGCTATCACCCCCAAATCGTGGGTGATAAAGATAATGCTCATCCCATACTTCTTTTGCAAATTAATAAGAATAGTTAGAATGGTTTTTTGTACTCTAACATCAAGGGCAGTGGTGGGTTCATCGGCAATCAATAATTTAGGACGGCACGAAATAGCCATGGCAATCATAACACGCTGTTTCTGACCACCGGAAATTTGATGAGGATAAGAGCTGAAGATTTTCTCAGGCCGAGCTAACTCTACTTCTTTAAAAAGAGCAATGGTCTGTTTTTTGGCTGTTTTATAAGGGGTATTCTGATGGAGCATAATGGCTTCCACCACTTGTTCACCACAACGAAGAACCGGATTTAATGAAGTCATTGGCTCCTGAAAAATCATGCTTATCTCTGCACCACGTATCTTTTGATAACGTTTCTCTTCTAATTGAGTTAACTCAACAACTGCATCCCCTTGGCCGTGGTAATTAATTTTTCCTTTGGAAATGATTGCCGATTGGCTTAATATACCCATTATTGCCATGGATGACACCGATTTTCCTGAGCCTGATTCGCCTACTATTCCAAGTATTTCTCCCTCATATAAATCAAAGTTAACGCCTTCAACAGCCCTTACAATACCTTGTTCTGTTTTGAAATCTACTTGTAAATCCTTTACTGAAAGAAGTAGATTCGGCCTTACTGATTTATCTCTTCCTGCCGTTTTTTCCATAGGTCAAAGGTAAACTTTTTTGGAATTTGGAACTTACTTTTATGAATTTTCTCTTGGGGGAATATTATGGGTTAGATCACGATTAAATATCCCTTTATTAATTCTTTTTTCTTTTTAGTTTTATAATAAAAAGAGGCTATCCCTATTTTTATTAATTTTGACCCACATCAAAAATGATTCTTATGCAGAAGTTAGTGCTTTTATGGATATTCTTTTTTGGAATTATAGTTGGCGGAATGGCGCAAAGTGCTAAGCCTTTACGTATCGAGGTTTCGGCGCGGAAAGCGGAGGCTGTATATACTATTCCTTTGGAGAGTCGTCATTTGGTAATTATTCAGCATCAGCACAAAAGAACGGTGGAAGGGGAGCATTGGCTGATGAAAGTTTATAATGAAGCTTTTGTTATTACTGCAAGTAAGAATATGTATCTACCTAAGACTTTTACTCTTTTCGACCATAAAATTCAAGGTGATAGCATATTATATTTGTGTTTTGCAGAAAAAAATGGTAATAATTCCAGTTTAATGCTATATAGGTTCAATTTAAAAACCAATAATATCACTCATACTTACATTAAGGGAAGTAGAAAAGCTATTTTAAAAAGTTTTGAAGTTGTTGGAAACAGCATTTATCTTTTTGGGGAACGGATGGAAGGTCTTCAAAGTCAGCTTGTCAATAGTACTCTTCCTTTTAATATAAAAATTATAGCTCCTGTTTATCCTAATTATTCTTATATACTTGCTTCTTATGCCCTTACAGCTTCCAACAAAGTAATTGTTATTGTGGATGTTAGTCGTGGTGCCCAAATGGGCCGCTATTATTATGAGTATAAAAATTCCTCGACAAATGGAACTAAAAAAGAATTGCAGATAAATGCGAATATCAACCTTATCGATGCTACTTTGATAAAAGCCCAAGGAGGATCCTTGTTGCTAATGGGTACGTATAATAATAGTGCACAAGCCAAATCCAAAATTGATGAGATTAGTAAAGGAATATTCATTGGTAAGATTTATGATGGAGCTTTTGACTTTTTTAAAGTATATAAGTTCTCCGATTTTACCAATTTAGTTTCCAGCCTTAATTATCGCGACCAATTGAGAGTTAAGCATAAGGCGCAAAAGGGAAAAGAAGTAAATATAAAATTTAAATTGTTGGTACACAAAAAAGCGCTTAGAGTTGCCAATAAATATATTTTGGCTGCCGAGACCTATTATCCCGAGTTTCATTATGAAAATAACTTCGATTCGCGCGGCTATATGTATCAGGTAGAAGTGTTTGATGGTTATCGTACTACCAATTGTATTGTTGCCTCCTTTAATGATAAAGGTAGGCTGATATGGGATAATTTCTTACCCGTCAATGGTATTATTAATTATAATTTACAAGAAAATATATTGGTATTTCCCGAGGCTGACAGCAGTATTGTTATGGCTTATTATGCTCGGGGCAAAATATGGAGTAAAACGGTAGATGGCAATAAGATTATTTTTAAAAAAACGGTGGATAGGGTAGAAACTATGCCCGGAGAAAATGTTATCTCTGAGCAGTATGGAAATATTGAGAAATGGTATAATCATTATTTTATCTTATCAGGATATCAAACGATTATTGATACCAAAGGAAAAAAAAGAAAGGTGTATTTCTTTAATTTAATTTCTTTTGAATGATAGACCTGCGCTTGCCAATAGTGCTATTTTGTATCAGTGCCTTAAAAAAATCGGACAGAATTAGTTTAGAAATCTGTAACTAGAGATCAATTGCAGATTGGAGATTGCAGCGATTGATTGGTAATTCTGAAATCTAATAATCGTAATTCTGAATTCGTTAAGTACAAATTGGTATTTCTATTTACCGAAAAATACTATCCGCTTATAAATACAATACCAATAGAGTACGCCCAATTAGTTTAGTGAAACTAATTGGGCGTTGCTATTGAATAATGCATGTGCCTAATGGCTTAATTATAGGCACATGCTGTTTTGACTAATTCACAGAAGAACTAGCTTTCCTTTTCTTCGTATTTTTTCATAAAATACCGGCTAAGAACAAGGGCGAGTATAATAAATACCGGCCAAGTAAGCAGCCATAGAATTCCTGTTGTATACATAATTGTCTGTTTTAATATGCGTGAGTACCACCATTCATTTCGTCAGCATCAATTTTTTTGTTATTGATTGATTTCCATACATACCATACGTAAGCCAAAACAAAGGGTATCATAATACTTACGTAGGACATGGCTACTAAGGTATATTCGCTGGACGAGCTATTATAAATGGTTAATGAAGATTGGAGATTAGTATAGGAAGGGTAAAAAGCAGTATCATTAAATCCGGCCATTAAAACCAAACTAAAGACTACTAATATCGTGCCTATTCCTCCCAACCAAATGCCTCTTTCTTTACATTTGTCAAATTTGAAATATACTCTTGCAATGGACATTAAGACCATTAAGACTCCCAAAACAAGAAGTATAAATACAATTGGCATATCCACCAGATTATGCCAGTATTTAAAGCTCTCTAATGAAATAACTTTGGTAGTTGGATTAAGGGCATATCCTTTTATTAACAATACATTAATTAAAAAGAATAGAAAGAAAAAAACGAAAGGAATAGCATTTTTCATCATTGATATCCGTGCTCTTTTTCCAATATTATTATCGTCAATGGAGTTTAAAAAATACATATTCGCCAACACCCTGGATAAGAAAAATACCGCTAGTCCTAAAGATAAGTTGATATAAGTATCATAGCGGGTAAAGTTTAATGCCAATCCTAATCCACGGTATGAGTTGTCCCAAAAGGAATGATTCATACCGTTGAGATGAAATGGAGATCCGGTAAAAAATGTAGCTACCGCAGTTCCGAGAAATAGAGTAGCAATTAAGCCATTGATAAATAAGAAAGTGTCATAAGTTTTCTTCCCCAAAAAGTTATTTGGCTTGGAACGAAACTCATAGGATACGGCTTGTAGAATAAAGGAGAAAAGGATAATCATCCACACCCAATAGGCGCCTCCAAAACTGGTAGAATAAAATAGAGGAAAAGAAGCAAAAAAAGCGCCACCAAAGGTAACTAGAACGGTAAATGTAAGCTCCCATTTCCTACCTATGGTATTTACAATCATTGATTGCTCCATTTCTGTTTTCCCAATTTTATAAATCAACATTTGTCCACCCTGTACAAAGAGTAGAAATACTAAAAAGGCAGCCAATAATGCATCAATGGCAAACCAATAATGTTGCAATGTGCTATAGTCAAATGATTCAAACATATTAATTTCCTCCTTTATTTGGTCCTAATTTTATTTGTGTTATCATAATCTTTATCTCGGCTATTAGCAATGCTGCAAATACGATAAAGAATAATCCAAAGGTAATTTGTACACTTGCTGTATTAATATTCGAAACGGCTGCCATAGTAGGCATTAAGTCTTGAATTACCCATGGTTGGCGGCCCATTTCGGCTACTATCCATCCACTCTCTTGAGCCAAATAGGCCAAAGGCATTGCCAATATGGTAAACCATAAAATCCATTTTCTGTTTTCCAGCTGATTTTTGTAGACTAAAAATAAAAGGATGATAAATACCAGTAAAATATAGCCTCCAGCCAGTACCATCAAGTGAAAAGAATAAAATGTTGTGGAAATATCGGGAATAATATCGTGAGGATCTTTAAAATAACTATATCCAAAATAGCGAAAATAATTTGCTATCCAATCCTTATCGTTAAATTTTGCCAATAATGCTTTAGTAGTTTCTTTATCGCCAATATCCTTGGCTGCTTTATAGTCCACTAAAACTTTACGGGCAATATTACCACGATCTATCTTTTCCTGATATGAAATTATTCCTTGTTCTTTATTGCCATGAACTAAATCGTGTACTCCGGGAACGAAGGCATCACTTTGATGAAAAGCGAGTATGGATAATAAATTAGGAATTTCAAATTTCAAATTCATATTGAAATCTGTGGATGGTTTTTCCCCCATTGTAGGTTTGCCATTCATTACTCCTATTGCTACCAGCGGTGCATGGGTTGAGCCATAGTATAGACCTTCCATAGCGGCCAATTTCATGGGTTGGCTTTTAGCTACCTGACGTGCCGACTCATCACCGGTGGTAATGGTTAAGATACTAAATATTAAACCAAAAATTGAAGCTACCAATATACTTTTCTTAGCGACTACAATATCTCGTTTACGTAATAAATACCAGGCACTTATTCCCACCACAAAAATTGCAGCTAGAATGTAGGAGGAATAAATGACATGGAGAAATTTATTGATGGCATTAGGATTGAAGAGTACAGCCCAAAAGTCGTGCATCTCCATACGCGCTTTTTCCGGATTGAACACCATTCCCACAGGGTTTTGCATCCATCCATTGGCAACTAATATCCATAATGCTGACAGGTTGGAACCAATGGCTGTCAGCCAAGTGGCAGTGAGGTGAAAACCCTTGCTAACTTTATCCCATCCAAAAAACATAATGGCAATAAATACCGACTCCATAAAAAATGCCATTATTCCTTCAATGGCTAGTGGCGCCCCGAAAATATCTCCTACAAACCATGAGTAGTTACTCCAGTTGGTACCGAACTGGAACTCTAAGATAATTCCTGTTGCCACGCCTATGGCAAAATTAATTCCGAATAATGTCATCCAGAATTTGGTGATCTTTTTCCATTCTGGTTTACCTGTCTTGACGTAAATGGTTTCTGTTATGGCCAAGAAAAAGGTAATCCCTAATGTTAGTGGTACAAAGAGCCAATGGTATAATGCGGTTAAGGCAAATTGCGCTCTCGACCAATCAATTAAAGATAAATCGAAATGTTCCATATTGATAATTTTAGTTGTTATTGATTAATTGTTCTGTTACGTAATCACTCTTTTGTTTGTCAGTTTTGAATTTGGTATCTAAAAAGTCCTGAAAAAAGAATAATTTTAATATGGCAAACATTATAAAGAGTTTGATAAAAATAATAAGCCATAGCCGTTTGCCTACTTGCATATTTTTAAAACCTTCATAATAAAAATTAAAAATTCTTTTTAATATATTCATTTAGATGTGATTTATGTTATTGGGTATTGAATTGCACGATTTAGCAAAAATATAAACTTTTGCTTATAAAAAAACAAATAAAGCGTATTTAGAAGGCTATTTCTTATTTTGATGCGCTAGTGTTATCTTCGCAAAATAGATTTGGATTTTAAATTACACTTTAAAAATTACAGAACTATGATAAAAGACCCAATAGGCCTGTTGGTACCAGAGCATATACTATCAGAT
>WGCS01000018.1 GCA_015493685.1 Bacteroidales bacterium | reverse complement strand
CGATATATTCCATAGGGCCAAAAATAATGGATTTAAGTTGATGTCAAACTATTTTTTATCATTAAAAAGTAACCATGATTTAATAAGCTAATAATAATGAATCTCCAAAAAAATAACGGTATGGTGACATACTATGTGCCAACTTTAATAATTTAATTTTTAATTGATTAAATCACGCTAGATTAATAAGAATAAGGCCATCTCCATTTTTTATAGGGAGAACCAAAAGAGAGATTTCTTTCTTAGCTAAATCTCCTCATCGAGTTCCTTATATTCTGAAAAAGAGGGATTAGGCTTTCGATTGATATTTAAAGTTGTTATAAATCTTTCTTTCATATTTTTTCCAACAGCTGAAAAAGCATGCAAAAAAGCCGCCGCTGGGAAATAATTGCTAAAAATTAGGGAATATTTCTAAAACATAAAAACGCCTCCTTTTAATGATTTTTCTGAAAAAGAAAAAATCCTTAACGTCGTTGAACGGTTTATGTTTTTTAACGAAATATTCCCTAATTTTCTTAACGCAGTTCTTTCCAATGCGGTCGTTCATCAGCCCGCCTGAGGCGGGCTGATGATTGTTGCCATCAGCAATTGCTGGTGCCGGAATCTATTATTCTGGGTTTTGTGCAATTTTAGAGATAATGCGGTCGATAAGTGTTTCTTTTACCCTAAAGCCGAGGGGCTCTTCCTTTTTGTCTTAAAACAAAAAGAAAGCAAAAAGTTCAAGGCTTGATAAGCAATAAAGTCTTCTACTGGATAAATACCAATTTAACCATTATCTGTCGAATAAATTCTGTAGCTTTTTGTTTTTTACTTTTATTTGAAACAGTGTATTTTTATTGGACTTAATGACTTAAACGATTAGCTAAACACCTCAACTATGTTGTCAGCTTCTCCGGCAACGAAAATTTTATCGTTTTTCATTAGCAAGGTATTTGGATCAGTAATCATCTTGTAGGTGGCGCCATCATATTTCAGTATCACCAAAATATTATGTTTATTCCTAAGGTCAAGTTCGCGTAATGTTTTACCTGAGAATTTTTCAGGGACCGTTATTTCAATTAAAGAATTTTTTGAATCCATAGCAAGGTAGTCAAGTACATTGGGATAGGCTATTTTACGGGCGAGCATTCTAGCCATGGATATTTCGGGTTGGATAACTTCATCAACACCAACTTTAAGCAATATTTGTTTTTGAATATGAGTATTGGCTTTAGCAATAACTATTTTAGCTCCATGCTTTTTAAGGTAAGTAACAGCAAGAATCAATGTTTCGAGAGAATTACTCATTCCAAGAACCACTTTGTCAAATTTGGCAATATCAAGCTTTACCAACACATCTTCTTCTGTGGCATCAGCCTGTACAGCAATGGTAACCTTATCTTTTATTTGATTTATTTTTTCTAGTTTTTTATCAATAGCCAAAACATGCTGCCCCAGTTCATATAATTTAACAGCCATTTCAAAGCCAAAAGTTCCCAAGCCAATAACGGCTACTTCTTGTTTTACATTTTTCATCTGTATCTTATTTAACCAAAGCTTAGGGCAAAACCAAAATGAGCCACTAGCTTACTATTAATAAATTGATTCTTCGGGATATTTAATATTAATATTTTTATCATTACTACTTATCAGCATGGCCACCGATGCGGGTCCAACTCTACCAATAAACATGGTAAGAATAAGAATAATCTTTCCATAGATTCCCACTTGTGCCGAAACGCCCAAAGAAAGGCCAACAGTACCTATGGCTGAAATTATTTCGAATAAAGTCTTTAGAAACCCATCATCATTATGATATAACAAGGCTAATGTAGCAATAAAAGCGACCATAAAATAAGCCGACATAATAGCAAAAGATTTTAATATCACTTTATTGGGGATATACCTATTAAAGACAACCACATTGTTATTGCCTCGTAATATTTTAATCAATGCTACCATTACAATAAAGAAAGTGGTAGTTTTAATTCCGCCACCTGTGGAGCCCGGAGAAGCTCCAATAAACATCAGCAGACTCATAAAGAAAAGACTTAAGTAATGCATTTTCGTAATATCAACGGTATTAAAACCAGCTGTACGAGCAGTTACCGACTGAAACAAACTATCTGTAACAGAAATGTGGCCCGTTTCAAATACATATATTAACAGTGCACCTCCTACTATTAATATTATTGTAGTAAAGAGAACTACTTTAGTATGCAAGCTGTACTTTGCTTTGGAATTAAACTTGCCAAAGACCTCATAAATAACATGATAGCCAATTCCTCCAACAATAATTAGTCCCATTACCGTATATTTTATTAGTGCATTCATCCCTACCAAACTGGTATCGTAAGTGGAGAAGCCCGCATTACAAAAAGCGGAAACGGAATGAAAAACACCCTGTTCTACAGCCCCTATAAAAGGAAGTCCCTGATATGAAAAACCAATGGTAAGTATAGCTGCGCCAATAAGTTCAGTAACAAAAGTAATAAACACGACAAATCGGAGAATGTTATTAATATCATGAAGGGAGGAATCTTCTTGAGTTCTAAAGAACGATATTTTATCTTTAAGGCTAATTTTACCACGCAAAGCAAGTATTAAAGAAGAACTCAAAGTCATAATGCCAATTGCTCCAAGCTGCATCATTAATAAAAGAACGCCTTTTCCTACCCAATTAAAACCGGAAGTAGGCACCGTCGTCAGTCCCGTTACACAAACGGCCGAAGTAGAAGTAAAAAGAGAATCGATAAAAGAAAGCCCATTGGTATGGGTTACAAAGGGTAACTTCAGTAAGAACGTCCCTAAAGCAATAAGAATAAAGAATGACAATATTAGATACTGCCATGGATTTAATTCAATATAGTCTTTCTTTACTTTCAATAGTAATAATTTTAAGGCTGCGAAATTACTAAAAAAACCACTCCTTACTATACTTTCATTAGGGAAAAACACTAACTTTATCTAAAGGAAATATCATTTCGATTAAGGCTTATATTTTAACAAAGTATAGGGGAAAACTTTGACCTTCCGTTTGTCAACAAAGAAACAAATTGTCTATTTTTACTTTTAGAAGTAATTGATTATCAATGGATATATTACAATCAGACTTTGGGTAATAATAAAGAATATTCTTTATTAGCTCAAATATTAAAGCCTTGTGTATTACCATATTAATAAATATTGAACAGATGAAAAGAGTACATTTTATTGCCATAGGAGGAAGTGCTATGCATAATTTAGCCATAGCTTTATATCTAAAGAATTATAAAGTAAGCGGTTCTGATGATGAAATTTTTGAACCATCAAAAAGTCGCCTTAAGAAATATGGCTTGCTGCCGGAGTCCTTTGGGTGGGATGCCAACAACATTACTGCTGATATCGATGAGGTTATTCTTGGCATGCATGCTCGCAAGGATAATCCGGAACTTCTAAAAGCACAAGAACTTGGAATTAAGATTTATTCTTATCCCGAATATTTATACGAACAGTCGAAGGATAAAACACGTATTGTTATAGGGGGAAGTCATGGTAAGACAACTATCACCGCAATGATATTACATGTTTTTCAACAATTGAATATGGAGTGTGATTATATGGTTGGCGCTAAGCTTGAAGGTTTTGATGTTATGGTAAAACTTACTGAAGAAGCTAACTATATGCTTATTGAAGGGGATGAATATTTAACTTCGCCCATTGACAGGCGTCCTAAATTTCATTTGTATAAACCTAATATTGCTTTATTAAGTGGTATTGCCTGGGATCATATCAATGTTTTCCCAACTTATGATATTTATGTGGATCAATTTAGGACATTTATCAAACTTATTGACCCTAAAGGAGCCTTAGTATACTGTTCTGCTGATAAAGAGCTGAAAACTTTGGTTGAACAAACTGCGGTTGGTTTAAAAAAGCTTCCCTATTCTATACCGACGCATCATATTGATAGCGATGGTATCACCCATCTTCAGTATAATGCTAAGGATTTTGCGTTACAAATTTTTGGCGATCACAACCTAATGAATCTAACGGGAGCCCGATTAGTATGTGAGCAAGTAGGTATTTCAGCAATATCCTTTCTTACAGCAATACAGAGTTTTAAGGGAGCATCCAACCGATTGGAATTGATAGCCGAAGGCAAGAATACCAAAGTTTTTAAAGATTTTGCTCATAGTCCATCAAAGCTTAAAGCAACCACAGAAGCCATGAAAGCTCAATTTGAAAATAGAAAGCTTATTGCTTGCATGGAGCTGCATACTTTTAGTTCTTTGAGTGCGGAATTCCTCTCACACTATGCCGGCTCTATGGATGCTGCCGACCTTGCCATTGTGTATTTCAATCCCCATACTATTGCTCATAAGAAGCTGAAACCCATAAGTAAAGAGCAAGTTAAAAAAGGCTTTAAGCGTGATGATCTTTTAGTATTTACCAAGTCAGAAGACCTGCAAAACTTTTTACTAGGCTTGGATTTTAAAAATAAAAATATGCTTATTATGACGTCAGGAAATCTCGATGGATTGGATTTAAAAGCTTTTGGCGAAAAAATTGTTACCAAAGGCTAAATCAATAGCCTAATTTCTGTCTAGCCACTCGGGTAGAAATTCGCTTATTATTTTCAAAAGCGACAATAAAAACATCGGTATACCCTTTGGCCCTAATTTGATTTCTGGCGTTTTGTGCTTCCAGGTATGAATTATAAGCGCCGGAGGTGTAAATCAGCAATCCCGATTTATTGATATAAGTATCTATACCATTAAGACTCATATCTTTAATTGTCTTTAGTTGTATTCCTTGTCGCGGACTATTAAATGCTCCTAACTGAACTTTATATACAATAGTGTTCTTATTATTCTCAGCAGTTGTGGTAACAGTATTTTGTACTTCAGCCGAATTGGCATTAAGGGAAGAATTCTGCGCTATTTTTCGTGCTTTTGTCAAACTAATCTTCGTTGATTTATAAAATACAACAACAAAGGCATCTTTTATTCCGGTGGTACGAATTACATTTCTGGCAGCAATAGCCTCTTGTTCTGAGCTATACTTCCCTGAGAAGTAACGATAATAAGCTTTCCTTGTTCTGTCGTAGAATAGATCCGGCGCATTAGCCAAACGTTCCGAGCTACGAATACCGCCAAAGACACCTATCTGTACACTATAAACCAAATCAGTATTTTTTCCAAGTTCTTTGGATAAAGGCTTACCTGTATCATTTGGATTATTTGCTTTAGCAAGCTGCTGCTCTTGTTGATTAATACCATAAGAGGCTACTTTTAATTTTGAAGCAGAAATAGCCAATTGACTATCAGTATATGCTCTTCCTTCAGCAATTATTGCTTTAGCTTGTGCATTAGTAATTCGTTTCCCATTAAAATAAGCCACAACAAAAGCATCCTTATAGCCTTTCCTTCTCAACTTCTGTTTTGATATGTTTGCTAAATTATAAGTGGTAAAGATACCGGCCATATAGCGAGTAAAAGCAGAATTACTTACTTTTTCTGCACTTATTGGTTTTATATCGCCAAATGTGTTTGGAGGAATAGGTTTCCTGAAAGCGGCAATCTGAATTTTATAAAGCAAACCCATTGGCATCGCCGGATTTATTTGTATTGGATTAGCCGGAGAATAGAAGCTAATGATACTCTGCCCTCTCCTATTATTACCTATATAAGCTCCTATAATATCTGCTTTCTTAATTTCGTAACTTACTTTTTCTTTTGGTGTCAGCTTAGTGGGATCCACCAAAACAAGATTCTCCAATTCAATATTTTTTCTATTAACAGTTGTGTCAATTGGTGACTTAACTTTCACTGTGGATGTATCGAAATTATCTTTAGAAGTACTTATCGTATTTAACGAAAGATTCTCATTACTACCTCCAATTGAATCTGTTATAAGCGAAGCATTAGAAGCTATAGTTGTACTGTCAGGATTTTGTATCTCTCCATTATTATTTTCAAAACCGGTTGTAGATGAATTCACATTCGCTTTGCTACTATTATTTTGTGATGATGCCAAGGCTTCTGTTTGTTGAACTTCAGTATTGTATAGCTTGAGTGCGTTCTGCTGATTCGACAACGCCATAACTTCATATTGCTTAGCTTGAGAAATAAATTGTTGCCTTTCCGCTGCTGATAATTCAGGATTGTCTGCCGACTTCTTACTTTGGTTCGCCAATAGGATGTTTTGCTTAGCTTCCTCAATTTGCATTTTAGCTTGATTGCTAATTTGTCCATTAACTGCCTTAGTCTGCATTTTAGCAAGAAGAATATTATTGTCGTGATAATGTGTAGCTAGCTTAATGTCAGTTAATTCAATATAAATTTTATTTACAGAATCTGCTTTCGTATTTACCTTTCTTGATAAAGCCAATACTTTTTGTTTTTCATATCCCGTAAAATACTTTGCCGTATCCCTTAGCCTTTGCGATATTGACGTGTATTGCTTTGCTTCTTTTTGAATATTAGCTAATACTGTTTCGCTATTAATAATAGCACTGTCAACTGCTTCACCGCTGGCAAGTATCTTATTTTCAATAGTAGTAATTTCTCGTTCATTACTATTTTGTTTTGCTTTTAAATCATCTATTGAAATGCTTATTGCTGTCTTTTCATTGCTATTGGTTGTTACCATCGCCTTATTACTCAACACATCAATTTCTTGAGTTATACTCTTATTTTGTTGTTTTAATAGGGCTCTTTTAACTTTAGGAATATCTTCATTGTTAAAATACACTAAATCAATTGAATTGGTAACGTAATAAGGCAATTTAGGCTTAGAGGAAATTTTAACATAAGCCATACCCAACTCTTTTGCTGTAAGCTGGGATTTGGTATTAAAAATATCCATATTGAGGGCCATACTTTGCATTTGCCTCAAAGTATCTACGCTCTTCCTGCTTGCTTCTGTCGGAATTTCTGATAAAGCGATTTCCTGCTGATGCGCTTCGATGGCCACAATAAGATTCTTATTTTTTTGAATCTGATACTCAATACTATCTTGCACTGTTTGCACTGCTTTTACCTCTGAAGATGATTTATTAGCTACTATCTCAAGTTTATGCAATTGTTTTTGTAGCTTAGTCTTTTTATTTGGTTTTTTCTCCCCTTCTATGGAATAGCTGATTTCATCAAGCTTTTGAAGCTCCTTGAAATATTGATTGTCCAGCGCACTCTTTTTCTCTTGTAATGTCAGTAATCGTTGGTTGAGTATATCGTTACTGTCTTTAACAGTTTTAACAAAAGCAACTATAGCATTCTGATTTAGACTTCCATTCTCCACTTGCTCCAAATTGGAAGAAGATAATGAAACCGTATCTAAATCGGCTATTTTAGTTCTATTAGTAATAAATTCCTTACTAAGATTCTTCTGCTTTACGAGAATCGATGAGTCTTCTTTATTAACCATATTAGCATAAAGTATGGCGGCTGTTGCTTTTCTTTTTAAATTAATATACTGTTGCTGTTTAATACTAATATCCTTGACTAGCACAACTATTTGTGCGCTATCATCTGTATTGGCTAATTTAAATTTTATAGTATTAATTTCATTGGCAATGGATTCAGCCTGCTTATTGGCGTTGTTCGCCAACTGTACACTTTGTATTTCTTCTGTTGTATTCTTTTTAAGCAGGTGTTTTAGATGGTCTATTTCCTTAATCTCCGGACTTAAAAATTCAGCCGCTAGATCATTTAATTCTTTTTGCTGAAATACAGGTAGATAAATTGAATCCGGATTCTTAATATTTTCAGCAATTAATTTAGTTGACGTATTTTTATTGGCAACAAGAGCGGTTTCTGTAGCTATTTCAGAGGTATTGCATTTATTGGTAATGGAGGTGTCGAAACTCGTATTAACAGTAGATTCAGCAATTAATTCAGAAGGTAATACTATCTCTTTGGTAGGGCTAGTTTGCTTAGCGATAGTAGCCAATATAGTTGATTGAACATGAGCTTTATTGATATTAATGGAAAGATTAGTTTCTTGTTTTTGCAGGTCCATTAATTTAGCTTTAGCATCATCAATAGCAAGCGAATTTGCCGCTGTATTTTCGGTGGAGATACTACTAATAAGTTGCTGCTGGTGTATAATCTCTTCTTGAATATTATTCAAACTATCAAGCGATTTTTTTGTTTGAATACTTAAGCTATTGGCGTTAATGGTATCCATTGTAACAGCTGCAATTTGTTGGGATAATTTATTGGCAACAGAAGCTAGACTATCTCCATTTATGTTAGGATTTAGTTCAGCAGTTTGTTCTTCAACAACTAATAAGCGGGTATATTCATCCTTATTCGAATTATTTTTAACTTCTAGTTTTTGCACCAATTGTGTAGCAGCCACAGCGTTCATTTTATGGTGCACCACTTGCTTTTTAAGGCTATTTATTTTCTTTAAAGAAGCCGTGTCTTTTATTGATTTCTCATTAAAGTTATAAGTTAATTGATTCAATATACTATCCTTTGTATTAGAGTTTTGATACTCGGTTACAGCATATTGTTTTAGCTTAGAAATATCCTCATCATTTCTCGAAATAACTATATTTAACGTATCAATATAATCACTTAAGATTCTTTTATTCTCTTCGACTAAATTTTGATATTCTTCTGTTTTTTTCTTCTCTTTCTCTGCCAATAATTTATCTTCAGTAGAAGTACTATTGGTTAAATTAGTTGTATCACTAATTGCCTTTAGTTGCTGTTGATTTTTATTTACCTTAGCCAGTATATTCTTTTTTATGGTATCCGTATTATTAAGTTCGGCAATGGTGTTTTTCTCTGCATTTTGCTTTTTAATAATAGTATTTTCTTTAATATTCTCATCAATAGCAGTGTCTATATTTTGCCTGTTTAAATTTGAAGTAACCGCTTCCGAATTAATTCCATTCTGAGCGCTTGAGTCATTGGCAACAATAGCAGAATTTTCAGTTATTGTGTCACTCCTATTTATTACTTGAGCATTTATTGTGGAAGCAGTTTCCGTTTGGGCTAAAGTAGTGCTATCCTTGGCGAATTGAATATTCCCCGAACTTGCAAGGGTATTTTCTTTGCTTTGATTGTTGGTAAGCGCAGCAGTTTCCGTTTGGGCTAAAGTAGTGCTATCCTTGGCAGATTGCGTATTTGTCGAATTTGCAAGGGTGTTTTCTTTGCTTTGCTTATTAGTAATTGCAGCAGTTTCCGTTTGGGCTAAAGTAGTGCTATCCTTGGCGGATTGCGTATTCTCCGATCTTGCAAGGGTATTTTCTTTGCTTTGATTGTTAGTAATTGCAGCAGTTTCCGTTTGGGCCAAAGTAGTGCTATCCTTGGCGGATTGCGTATTCTCCGAACTTGCAAGGGTATTTTCTTTGCTTTGCTTATTAGTAATTGCAGCAGTTTCCGTTTGGGCCAAAGTAGTGCTATCCTTGGCAGACTGCGTATTTGTCGAACTTGCAAGGGTATTTTCTTTGCTTTGATTGTTGGCAAATGACTGATTTACAAGTATATCTTTAGAGGTGGACGATGTATCAGAATTGCTCTTTTTATTTCTACTTGAATTTGAAACTACCGTTGTGAAATTTATATCATTTGTCTTATGAGTGGTTTTAT
>WGCS01000017.1 GCA_015493685.1 Bacteroidales bacterium | reverse complement strand
GGTGTCAACAGGGGCTATAAAAAGAATAAAATTGCAGAATGAGTTTGGAGTTGAGAATGGAGTATATCATGGTGCTTACTTAGGTAGGAGACTTTCTACTCCAATACCCGGTGCACCACCACCTCAACAGGCTATGACTTTAATTTCATCACCGCCACCTCTGAATGAAATTGTTAATTGGGAGGAGAGGTGATTGTTGAAGATGGTTTAGAAGGTTTTACATTATTAGAACTCTTAATTATGATAGCTATACTTACGATAGTGCTCTCTATTGGGGTACCGAACTTAACTGCTTATATAAGAAAATATAACGCAGAAAACGAAATAACTTCACTGTACAGTGTTTTAACCAACCAGAGATTTAAATCTATGAATACAGGAATTCCACACGGTGTTTATTTTGATAGCAACAAAAAGTTTACTGTGTTTACTTTTAATGACAGAAATTACAACATGAAATTTGATGGATATTCTGAAGAAAAGAATGGTAAAAGCATTGATTTGAGGTATCCACTAAGCAGTCCTGAACCGGGCGCTGTTATATTGTTTGATAGGAATGGAATGGCAAGGAACAGAAATTGGGCTTTAGGGAGTTTTACCATATATATAAATATACCATCTAAATACAATTGCATTGCAGTTAGCGTTAGTCGTATAGCTTTGGGTGAATGGGATGGCAATAGATGTAAAAGCAAATAAAGGTTTCTCTCTTCTTGAGTTAATGGTGGCTCTTGTTATAATTGGAATATCAATAGTGTCATTAATGCAGTTATCTGTTGCTGTCTTGAATAACAATCTTCGAAATAATATAAGAAATGCAGCTATTGAAATTTTGAGTAATCATGTATATGATCTGGTGAGTAAGCCATTTGATAAGATATCCTCAGGGACAAGTAGTTTTACCAAAAAAGATATAATACGCAGTTATAGAGAACAGTATACAATTTTTGACAACATTACTTTTCAACCATTGGGCAATCTTAAAATTATAAATTCTAAGATTGAATGGAAATTTAGAAATAGAACTTATTTTTATAAAATTACTACGGTGGTAGCCAAAAAATGATATACAAGAAGTTATCTGAAAATGGATTTAGCTTTCTTGAGTTTCTGATTTCTCTTGCTATTTTAATAGTAGTTATTGGTATTCCCTTTAAGATTTTTGTCCATGAGGTTAAACAAACTGTAAAAGAGGTAGGTATTTCCAAGAAAACACTCGAAAACATACCGGTTTTGGAGATTATAAGGAAAGATATTGAAATGGCTGGTTTTGGTTTGCCTTGGAATTTAAATAGTATGATTTATTCTGAAGCAACTTCATCTGGAGCAACTCTTTACAGTTTTGATCCAACATTGTTTAACGATTCCCCTGGAAATGTGCCGAGAGCTATAGTAGGTAAAAGGGATAGTTCAGGGAAACAGTTTAGCTACCTCGTGTTGAAGGGATCTGTATTGGGTTTGAATAAAGCTTCCAAGCATTGGACTTATATAAATAAAGATAATGCACTTAATGTATGGCCATCATTGAGCCCTTCTAATTACAACAATATAAAGAGAGGAGATAATGTTATTTTGATGGATGCAAGCAATAGAGCGCTTGTAGGTGGAAGTTTATACTTTACTATATCAAAGGATGCAGATAAATCAGATACCAATCCTTCAGATTACGGTTTTCCTTGGCTTCAAAGGTCTGTGTATGTTATTTATGGTATAAACAACAGTTTAACGGGTTCCAACTCTTTAAGGGCTCCTTTTAATAGGATTGATTACAGACTGTACTCTCAAGTTAACAGTCCAAGCGATTGCGCTTACGGAACTTACACGCTTGCACGGGCTGTTATGAGACAATCCGATGGTAGTGTCGTAAATTATCCTTTACTACACTGTGTAGCCGATTTTCAGGTATACTTTGAGCTTGATACAAACGGTGACGGTGTTATTGATAACTGTACGCAGGATTTAACTTCGTTTTCTGCCAAACAGATACGGAAAGAGCTTAAAGAGGTAAGGGTTTTTCTGCTGGTTCAAAATGGAATTAAAGATATGAATTACAGCTTTCCATACTCAACAGTTTCTGTAGGTGATAATTCTTCAATATGTGGAGCTCAAAGTTTTGATATGACAAGAATTCACGATTATATGCACTATAGATGGAAGGTTCTATCTGTTGTTGCTGTGCCAAAAAATTTGGAGTAACAAGTATGGTATTTAAAAGCGAGAGTGGGGTGGCTCTGATTATAGCCATATTAGTGGCTTTTGTAATTCTTGTTTTGGGCAGTATGGCTTTGTATATATCAACTCAAAGCACAAAAGTTTCTGGTGAGTTTAGTGTTTATAGGAGCTCTGTAGAAGCTGCAAACGGAGCTTTTAGGGAGACAGAAGCAATTTTGGGCTATATTAAAGAAAGCAAGTCTTTTCCTGTTCCATATAATATTGTTGACAACAAAACTACATGTCTGAACTATAAACTTAATACTCCATCATTAAGCTGGACTAATTCAGATTTGACTTCAAACGATTGTTTAGCAAGAACGGTTTCTTTAGCTGAAGATACAGGCGTGGGTAAGATTATAGATTATTACGATTTAAAATATTCTTTGGGTGGTTATTATGTTTATTTAAAGGTGGTAAATACATCTATAGGCAATACTCAAGCCCCAAGGAAGGGTTTGGTGGTAGGTGGTACAACATCTAATAAACATGGGATTAATATTAAGTTTGCGCCGCCTGCTCCTTATATTTATAGAATAGAAATTGTTTCCGTTTCAAAGCTGAATCCTTATGATTTCTCTCATATTTCTGTGCTCTATGCTTTTTAACTTATTTTGACTTTTTTATAAATACATTTCCCCTTGACAAATTCCTCTCTTTCGGTATATTTCTTACTGCAAGTGTGGGCCGCTAGCTCAGCTGGTAGAGCAACGGACTCTTAATCCGTCGGTCGTAGGTTCGATCCCTACGCGGCTCACCATTTTT
>WGCS01000016.1 GCA_015493685.1 Bacteroidales bacterium | reverse complement strand
ATCTTTTCATAGTCAAAATCTGATAGTATATGCTCTGGTACCAACAGGCCTATTGGGTCTTTTATCATCGTTCTGTAATTTTTAATGTGTAATTTAAATTCCAAATCTATTTTGCAAAGATAACACTAGCACATCAAAATAAGAAATAGCCCAAAGACCTCTGAATATTGATGCCAATTTGGTAAGAGTAGGGTTTTAGTATTAAAATATCGTCAATATAACCTAATTGATATCCGAAATTCTGTAGTATATGGTATTCTTGTGGATTGGATATAGTAAGAGCAGCTTGATGCAGCCTGTTAATTTCACTGTATGAGGTTGTTTAGTAATTCAGCTTGAGATTTACTCTTTATCCATAAATGAGTTTGAAGTGAAATATATTTTATGCAGATATAAGTTGACAATTAAATATGCTTACTTTTACGCTCTTTTTAACGGTAGATTGCTTCTGTAGCTGGAAGAACCGTAAAATAGTGATGGAAGTAATTTCTGACAATAAATAAACCTTAAATTAGTAAGATGATTTTAAACAACTATAAACTTAGACCCAATATATTGGTTTCTTATCTTGAGAAAGAAGCTAAGGATTTCACAAAACAAGATTTGATAACTTTTGCCATAGACCATCATATAAAAATGGTAAATTTCCATTATGTGGCAGAAGATGGACGCCTTAAAACATTGAATTTTGTTATTAACTCACAAGAACATTTGAGTGAATTGCTCAGCGCAGGCGAGCGAGTAGATGGATCTAGTTTGTTTTCTCATATTCAGGCGGGGGAAAGTGATTTGTATGTAATACCACGTTATCGCACTGCTTTTTTAAATCCATTTTCAGAAATTCCCAGTCTTGATATCTTATGTACCTTCTTTACCAAAGATGGTGTTCCTTTGGAGAGTGGACCGGATTATATCCTACATAAGGCCAATAAGGCTTTAAAAGAGAATACGGCCATGGATTTTCATGCAATGGGAGAGCTAGAATATTATATTATTAGTGAGAAAGAAGATCTCTTTCCGGCCTATGATCAAAAGGGGTATCAGGAATCAGCTCCTTTTAATAAACAGGAAGATTTTAGGGTAGAGGCGATGAATTTAATTGCTCAATGTGGAGGAAATATTAAATATGGCCATTCTGAAGTGGGAAATTTTATTCTAGGTGATTACAATTATGAACAAAATGAAATAGAATTTCTACCCAGTCCTGTTGAGGAGGCTGCTGACCAGTTAGTTATAGCAAAATGGATTTTGAGACAATTGGCATTTCAATATGGGATGAGTATTACTTTTGCTCCGAAAATTACCGAGGGAAAAGCCGGTAGTGGACTTCATATTCATACTCGCTTGGTGAAAGATGGAAAGAATGCTATGGTTGATAATGGAAAGATTAATGATACTGCCAAAAAAGTAATTGCAGGATATTTAGATCTAGCACCTTCATTAACGGCGTTTGGAAACACCAATCCTACTTCGTATTTTCGTTTGGTTCCTCACCAAGAGGCGCCAACAAATATTTGTTGGGGCGATAGAAATCGCTCCACATTAGTTCGCGTTCCTTTGGGATGGACAGGAACCTCTGATATGGCTAAATTGATAAATCCTTTGGAAGAAAAACAGGAGGTTGATTTCTCTTTTAAACAAACAGTGGAGTATAGAGCTGCCGATGGCTCTGCTAATATTTATCTTTTGTTGGCAGGTCTGACAGCATCTGCTTTGCATGGCCTTGAGATGAATGATGCCCTTAAAATAGCTGAAAAAACTTATGTTGATATTAATATCTTCGATGATGAAAAAGTGGAGAAATCATTGACGACACTTCCTGATTCCTGCGTCGCTTCGTCAATGGCATTGAGTAAACAAAAAGCACTATTTTTGAACCATGCTATCTTTACTGAGGATCTATTGGATCAGATTATTCAATCGTTGGCAGAGTTTAAAGATGAAAATATCAGAGAGGAAGTTAAGACTGATAAGGAAAAATTAAGCCGCTTAGTTAAAGACTTTCTCTATTGTGGATAGGTGCCGTTAATGGTTTTGCCGATAGTATTGCTTTGAAAAAGGAAATTTTGATTAAAATCAAAATTTCCTTTTTTTTTTGTTTAGAATCAATCATTGCTAAACACTGTTGTACGATTGAAACTCAAAGTATTTTTTCTCTCTGGCATCTTTATCGGTCAATACTGATGTATTTTACAAAAATCCCTATATGTAGTTACTCTCATAATGGCACTTTGATTTATTTTTGTCGCTGAAATTGAAATTGATTAGTGGGTGTTGGAATGGCTCCGCATCATTTTATGAAAATTTATTAAGGCTTATGAAAAATATTATTATTGCATTATTATTAGTATCAAGTGCTCCCTTGATGGCGCAAATTGGAGGGCTGTCGGCTTCTAAACTGAGCTCATTAACGGTTGATGTGGTGGATTACAAAAAAGTAGAATTCGAACCAGGATTCTTTCATGCAAGGGCTTCTAAATATTGGAATCAGGATAGAGTTTTAAAAAATTATTATTCCACTTCCGATAGTTTAAGAATGCTTACGGGAATGTATTTTAGATTTACTTACGGTTTATGGAATAATTTGGAAATGGGAGTTTCCTTATCTAGTGATATGTCATTGAGTCAATGGGGGGTGAGGTATGTTGTTATGCAGAAAAAAAATATTGCATTTGCTGCTGTCGCTGGTCTTAATATCCCTTTGGGGAATACTCCTGTGGATAAGCGTCTTAGAGCCGGTAGTAATTCTAGTCAGGCAGGCATTGGAGTAGTAGGCTCTTTATTTAGTGATAAAAATTTGAGTCTCGATTTTACTGCCGAATACATGCACTTTACAGATCAACAATTCGCTCAAGATAAGGGTGGGCTATATCTAAGTCTAGATGTCGGTTATTATATTTGGGATAGGCAACTTCAATTTGTTGGGGCCGCCTCATATCAAAATGTGGATAGTAAAGAAGGAACACATGAAGTGCTAACATTGTATCCGGGTATAACCATTGAAACAGGAAAGGATTATATTATTGTATTGGCTTTTCCTTTTGATGTTTATGGAAGAAGAGAAGCTAAAAATACTTGGATTAATTTTGCGCTTACTCTTACTTTTGACTAACTATTAAGCATAGTTTAATGCTCTTTTTACCAATCTAAATTAGTCTAAAAATCCTGCAAAATGAGATAGTTTGTTACTCTTTTTTTTCAGTACATTTGCCTCCTAATTATTAATAAGGTAAAATCAGGATGAAGGTATTTAATTCCATTGATGATTTGAAAATAAAGGGAAGGCCGGTGGCTACCATGGGCACTTTTGACGGGGTACATTCCGGTCATCAGGAAGTGATAAAACATCTTATTGGGGAAGCTAAAAAACGACATGCAAAATCGTTGCTGATTACTTTCGATCCACATCCTCGTCTTGTGTTGAATAAAGGAGCTATCGATTTGCGTTTAATTAATAATCCCAAAGAGAAAATTCAACTTTTGGGAAAACTTGGTCTCGATTACCTTCTTATTTTACCATTTACCTTTGAGTTCTCCAAAAAATCGGCTCGTGAGTTTATCAAAGAATATTTAATTGACAAGCTTCATGTGCAGGCTATGACCATTGGCTATGACCATCATTTTGGACGTATGGATGGTGAGTTTGAGAATGTGGAGCATTTGCTCAAATATTATGGTATCGAAGTGGAAAGAATTCCTGAATTGGATGTGCAAGATGTGGTAGTGAGTTCGACTAAAATTCGTCAAGCAATAAAGAATGGAGATATTGAATTGGCCAATAAGCTTTTAGCCTACAAATATAGCCTGTGTGGAACAGTTATTCATGGGAATAAAATAGGAAGGACTATGGGATTCCCCACAGCCAATTTAATGCTCGATTACAAACTTAAACTGTTGCCTGCTGACGGGGTATATGTGGTGGAAGTACTGCTGGATGGTAAACTGTTGCATGGGATGCTAAATGTAGGTTTTAAGCCAACAGTAAATGGAGTAGAGAAAACCATTGAAGTTCATATTCTCGATTTTGATAAGTTTATCTATGGAGCTAAATTAGAGGTCAGGTTTATCAAGAGAATTCGTAATGAAAAGACTTTTCCTACCATTGATGAGCTGAGGAAGCAATTGCTGAAAGATAAAATTATTGTGAGTGAGTATTTTCGTAATTCCAATTCCTAGCTGATGAAACAACCTCTTGTTATCGACGTCTTTATAATTCTTATTGTTGGCGTCGAGCTTGAATATATCCATAAAAATGAATTCTGACATCTGATAAAAAAACCTACCTTTGAATTTTAATTTTTGCAAATAGGCAAACCCGTTTATATGACTTTTGATGAGATAAAATATCCTGTAAAACAGGAAATTACAATTTTCGAGTCTACTTTTAAAGCTAGCATGAAAACGAATATTTCAATGCTTGACTTAATAACTCGCTATATTGTAAAACGCAAAGGGAAGCAAATGCGGCCTTTATTTGTTTTCTTAAGTGCAGGATTGCATGGCAAAACTAACGACCATACACAAAGAGCTGCCGCATTGATAGAGCTGTTGCATACAGCTACTTTAGTCCATGACGATGTGGTGGATGATTCAAATTTACGTCGGGGATTCTTCTCTATTAATGCGTTATGGAAAAATAAAGCCGCTGTTCTTGTGGGGGACTTTCTACTCTCCAAGGGAATGCTTATGGCATTGGAAAATAAAGAATATAATTTGTTGGAAATAGTCTCTTATGCCACCAAACAAATGAGTGAAGGTGAACTACTCCAGATAGAGAAAGCCCGCCGCTTAAATATTACTGAGGATGTGTATTTCGATGTTATTAAAATGAAAACAGCTTCCCTTATTGCCTCCTGTTGTGCTGCCGGTGCCGCTTCGGTTAATGCTACTGAAGAACAGGTTGTTAGAATGCGTACGTTTGGAGAATATGTGGGTATTGCATTTCAAATTAGAGACGATTTGTTCGATTTTGATACTAGCAATAAGAGTGGTAAGCCTGTGGGCGGTGATATTAAAGAGAAAAAGATGACATTGCCCCTTATTTATGCTCTCAAAACAATGGGGAGTGTAGAACGAAAGAAAACCATTCTTGCCATAAAATATAATAGTACCAATAAGACAACAATAAATAATATTATTAGTTTAGTTAATAATTCCGGAGGAATAGAATATGCTGAGAAAAGGATGAATGAATATTTGGATAAGGCACTTTCGTTACTCGATATATACGAGGAATCACCCTATAAAGAAGCTTTAGTTGCTTTAGTTAAATATTCCATAAATCGTAAAAAATAACATTAGTAAATCAATAGAGAGAAAATATTTTTATATCGCCATTTTATAGTTAAACCGATGAAACAGAGAACTCTTTTAATATCCATGATAATACTGTTAAGTGTAAATTTGTTTGCGCAGAAAGCAGTGCATAAAATTAATAATTATCCCAATGGAAAAATTCGCTCTTCGGCATCATTTATTAATGATAGTATCTATGAGGGAAAATACATCCAGTATTATGTCAATGGTAATATAAGAGAAGAAGGTACTTTTGATCATAATAAGCGAGTAGGCCTATGGCTGCAATTTTATAAAAATGGTGACACTCTTAGCAAAATCAATTATTCCAATGGTCCCTTTATCATTTGGTTTGCCAATGGAAAAGTTCAAGTTAAAGGTCAGGTTAAGAATGGGGAGAAAACAGGACATTGGATAGAATATTATAGCACAGGAGGAATTAAAAATAAGGAGAAATATATTGATGGCAATTTGGACTCGATATGTTTATATTACCGAAAGGATTCTACCATTAGCGATAGCAGAGAATATAAAGATGGAAAGAAATCCGGAATTTGGATTTCGTATTATCCCAATGGGAGAAAAAGATTGGAAGGTAAATATAAGGACGATAAAAAAATAGGAGAATGGAAAGAATGGTATTTGACGGGTGAGTTGAAGGCTGTTGTTCCATCGGTATCGGGAGAGTATAAAGAATACTATCGTGATGGAAAGAAAAAAGGGAATGGATATATTAAAAAACGTAAGAAAGATGGTTACTGGCAGTATTGGTATCCAAGTGGCCAACTGAAGGAAGAATTCAATTATGTTGAAGATCTTAAAAATGGACCTACGGCTAAGTATTTCAATAGTGGCCAAAAACAATTTATATCGCAATTTGTAAAGGATAGCCTTAATGGTTCGGCTCAATGGTGGTATGCCAATGGGAATACAGAGATGAAAGGCTTTTTGAAAGACGATTTGCAAGACTCTTTATGGACTTTCTATTATAAAGACGGAAATAAAGGAAGCCAAGGTTCTTTTGTAAAGGGGAAAATGAATGGTCAATGGTCTTATTGGTATAAAACCGGTGAACTTTGGAAAAAAGGCTATTTTGATCATGGAGTAAAAACAGCTTTGTGGACTACCTGGTTTGAAAATAAACAAAAATTGCAGGAAGGAGAATATGCCAATGGACTAGAGACCGGCTTGTGGCATAGTTGGTATGATAATGGTCAGCCTTTGGCCACCGGTAGTTTTAAGAACGGAAAAATGGAAGGGAAATGGGAGGCTTGGTTTAAAACAGGCAATAGAAATTATCAATTTAATTATTCCAACGATTTGCGTGAAGGTCCGGCAACACAATATTATAGCAATGCCAAGAAGAAATATGTAGGTGCTTTTAGTCAAGGGAAAAGAAATGGGCCCTTTAAAGAATGGTATATTAATGGTAACCTACAAGCTGAAGGGAAGTATAACCAAGGCCTCAAAGAAGGAAAGTGGAAATTTTATGATAATAGAGAACGACTCTATAAAGAGCAAAGCTTTATCGATGGTAAGCCTTCAGGTAAATGGGTGGAATATTATGTAAGAGGAAATAAAAAGGCCGAAGGCGAATACAAAGGGATTTATAAAAATGGTATTTGGACATACTGGGACAAAAAAGGTGCGGTGATTCTAAAACTTAGATATAAGAATGGAGTAAAAAAGGAAGTGATTTATAAGGCTGAAGCAGGTAAAGCTTTAAAACAACCTTTGAAGTAATCAATTATTGATAGAATTTACGCCGGGCAATAATTGGCGGTATTTTCGTTATTGGCAAAGAAATTAATAGATTTACAAAGCAGGAATAAGTGAAAAGGATAAAGTATTTGGTTTTAGTGTTGACCCAACTTATTGTGTTGTGTGCTGTTGCTCAAAAGGCAGAGATATATGGCTCTGTACTTAATAGAAAGGGAAAAGCTTTTGAACCTGCCGTTAATATTGCCATTCAAGATTATCGCTATGGTACTACCACCGATAAAAAGGGGAACTTCTCTTTGAAAGTACCTGCAAATAAGTTGCTTAAAATACGATTCTCGTATGTATCTTTAAAACCTGTTTATCGGACAATACAACTTAAGCCAAACGAAAGGCTGCATTTATCTATTATATTAAAACAAGGGCTCGAAATAGATACTTTTAGTGTTACCGCCAAAAGACATTCTTATGATGGGGTCATTCATGTAAAACCTGTTCAGTTAGAGGCTATTCCAACCCCTAATGGAGATGTTATTTCTGCCTTTATTAAACGTATTCCTGGTGTTTATAGCAATAATGAACTTAGTGCACAATATTCTGTTCGAGGAGGAAATTTTGACGAAAATCTGGTTTATGTTAATGGCATTGAAATACAACGGCCCTTACTGATAAAATCGGGACAACAAGAGGGCCTTAATTTTGTAAATGCAGATATGGTAAGTGATATTAAATTTTCTGCCGGAGGATTCTCTGCTTATTATGGCGATAAAATGGCTTCTGTCCTTGATGTTAGTTATAAAGAACCTAAAGCTTTTGCCGGCTCTGTTTCGGGAAGCCTTTTGGGAGGAAGTGCACACCTCGAAGGAGTAGCCATGAAACAAAGACTGCGTTATAGTATGGGATTGCGTTATAAAACCAATCAATATGTGCTTAAGAGTTTGGATACTAAAGGTGATTATAAACCCTCCTTTACTGATTTTCAACTTTTTGTCTCTTATGATATTACCGATGTTTGGGAACTTAGTCTGTTAGGTAATTATGCCCTTAATAATTACAATATTATTCCTAAAACAAGAGAAACTAATTTTGGAAATATCTTTGAAGCTTTGAGGTTTACGGTTTATTTCGATGGGCATGAGGTGGACCGTTTTGAAAATTATATGGGCGCAGTAAACTTAAAATATCATAATAATAAAACTCAAATGAATTTTACCTATTCCATGTATCATACACTCGAAACGGAGAACTATGATATTATGGGGCAATATTGGCTCGATGTTTTACAAAATGATTTGGGAAAAGATGACTTCGGGAAAGTGGCTTTTAATAAAGGGGTAGGTACTTTTTTGCATCATGCTCGTAATTCATTGGATGGCTGGATAAGTTCTTTGCAACATCGGGGGCAATATCGCCAGTGGCATTGGGGTGTTAATTTGCGCCATGATATTATTAGTGATCGTCTTTCCGAATGGAAAATGATAGACTCATCAGGTTTTAGCTTGCCTCATCCGGCAGATAATATTGGAAATAGGAATCCTACTTATATACGACCTAATACACTACGCTTGAATGAGGTAATAAAAGCGAACCAACGAGTAGCGAGTAATCGATATACGGCTTATATCATGCGTGATTGGACGCTGAAACGAACTGATTCGTCAGTTGTTTTTAAAATTAATGCCGGCTTAAGAAGTAATTATTGGGACTTTAGCAGAGAGTTTCTGCTTAGTCCGAGGGCTTCTGTTTTTATTAAACCTAATTTCAAATCAAAACGCTCATATCGTATTGCTATGGGCTTATATTCCCAGCCTCCATTTTATCGTGAGATGCGTCGGAGAGATGGAAGTATAAATAAAAATATAAAAGCGCAAAAGTCAGCTCATTTTGTTTTGGGTACTGATTGGCTTTTTGATGCCCTAAACCGACCTTTTAAATTTACTGTTGAAACGTATTATAAATATATGTGGGATCTTATCCCTTACGAAATGGATGATGTCCGCCTCAGGTATTTTGCCGAGAATAATGCTGTTGGTTATGCTACCGGTATCGACTTTAAACTATATGGGGAGTTGGTAAAAAATGCGGAAAGCTGGCTGGGCTTATCCATTATGCAGACTCAGGAAGATATTAAAGGCGATTATTACTATAAATATTATAATGCTGCCGGACAGCAAATTAAACCCGGTATAAGTTTGGATACTAAGGTAGTAGATAGCACCAAAATAGAGCCGGGTTTTATTCCCAGACCAACAGATCAGCGCGTTGTCTTTAATATGTTGTTTCAAGATTATGTGCCCGGATATCCTACCTATAAAGTACACCTTAATTTAGTTTATGCCACAGGATTGCCCTTTGGCCCGCCAACACATAAGCGCTACCAACAAACCCGTCGTTATCCCGCTTATCGCCGTGTTGATATTGGGTTCTCTAAGCAGTTGATTGGTAAAGATACCAAAATTAAAGCGCAAAATCCATTACGATATCTTAAGTCGGCTTGGATTAGTCTGGAAGTATTTAATCTTTTGCAAATAGATAATACCTTGTCTTATATTTGGATCAGTGATGTTAATGGCAGCTATTATTCTATTCCTAACTATTTGACTTCAAGGCAGCTTAATCTAAGGTTGATTCTTAAGTTTTAGATCTCTTATTCCACCATATTGGGTTCGCTGCTGTTAGCTATAGAACTTCAATTATTCTTATTTCAATCAATTTTATTTATTTACCTTTGTAGTGCGATTGTCGCAGTATATTAGGAATATTCAGTAGTATTTATGAAAAATAAAGTAAGTGATGTTATAGAGTTTATGGGGAAACCTATTTTCTCCTTTGATAAGTTAAGTATTAGTGTTTTAGTTATCGTAAAGATTGCTATTATTCTTATTTTGTTAAAGCTGGTTCTGATGGGGCTTAAGAAGTTGGTACAGCATCAGGCTGAAAAAAAAGGTTTGCAGAAGGGAGATGTTTTTGCCGTATATCAAATTAGTAAATATCTTTTGGTGTCCTTAACAGCAATAATGATATTGGCAATGATGGGGATTAATACCACTGTTTTGCTTACCAGTTCTGCTGCTCTTATGGTCGGCGTTGGTTTTGGCTTGCAACAGATATTCAAAGACTTACTCAGCGGTGTACTTATACTTTTTGACAGAGTGATTCGCGTAGGGGATATTGTGCAAGTGGGTGATGTTTTGGGTAGGGTGCTGAATGTTCATCTTCGTACCTCTCTTATTATTACCCGCGATGATGTTAATATAGTAATTCCAAACTCTAAATTCATTGAGGATAATGTTACCAATTGGACCTTGGATTATAATCATGTTAGGCTTATTCTCGAAGTTGGAGTGGATTACGGATCAGATACTCAGTTGGTAACTAAAATATTGTTGGCAGTAGCTAATGAACATAAAGATATTATTAGTGATCCCTGTCCTAAAGTACGATTTTCTGATTTTGGTGATAGCTCTCTCAATTTTCAATTACTAATTTGGACTAACGAAATTTTTAGGCAAGAATTTGTAAAAAGTGATTTGCGTTATGAAATCGATAAGCGTTTTCGTGAAGCAAATATTACCATTCCATTTCCACAACGAACTATATGGCAGGCTAAAGAAAATGGATAGCTCTGGGTTAGTAGAATATACTTATCAGCAGCTAAATATTTTTTATAAGAATGTATTTTTGAAACCGTCTAAGATTTATATACCTTTGCCCTTTGGTTATCGGCATATTTATTGATAGTCTCAGTGCTCAAATACTTTAAAAATTTTTGACTTATGCAAATTCCTGAATTAGTATCAAATAACAATAAAAATAATGCAGTTTTTTCTAAAATTAGCAAGCCTGCACTCCTTATTTTATTGGGAATATTAGCAAGCTTTATTCCTAAAACAAGTTATGCGCAATTTAGCTCGGTAAGTCAAGCTAAGGAATTTTGTATCAAAGCACTGAAGAATAATAATGTTGATGATTTAATTAAGGCATTTAGTGATCCGGTGGAGATCACCTTACCTCAAGAGGAAAATTCCTATTCCAAAACACAAGGAGCCATGGTGATAAAACGATTTTTTAAAAACAATGCTATTAAATCGTTTACCGTAAAACAAGGGGGTAAGTCAACAGGAGGCTCCGAATTTGTGATTGGTGATATGATAAGCACTTCAGGAAAAAGATTTCAAGTGTATTTTTTAATTACCCTTACCAATCAAAAAGCATATTTACATCTTATCGAATTTGAAGAAACCTAGCCAATGAAAATAGACGAAATTATTAGAGAAGCCATAAAGGAAGATGTTGGCCCGGGCGATTACAGCTCTCTTTCTTCCATTCCGATTACGGCCGTTGATAAAGCCAAGTTGATAGTTAAGGAAGAAGGTATTATTGCAGGCATTGATATTGCGGAGAAAGTATTTCATCAAGTAGATGCTACTATTAATTTTCATAAACTTATTGAAGACGGAACAGCGGTAAAGTATGGAGATGTAGCCTTTAAAGTTGAAGGTTCTGCCATATCCTTACTTACCGCAGAGCGCTTGGCATTAAATTTTATGCAACGCATGAGTGGAATTGCCACCTATACTAACTATATGGTTGGCTTACTCAAAGGAACTACCACCAAAATTCTTGATACCCGAAAAACCACCCCTTTATTACGTGAGCTGGAAAAATACGCCGTTAAAGCAGGAGGTGGTTATAATCACAGATTTGGCCTTTATGATATGGTGATGATTAAAGACAACCATATTGATTTTGCCGGAGGCATTAGCCAAGCCATTACTTCTTGTAATGATTATCTTAAAACCAATAAGCTAAATCTTAAAATTGAAATTGAAGTGCGGAATATGGAGGAGCTTAGTCAGGTGCTTGCTGTTGGTAATGTGGATGGAATTATGCTTGATAATTTTACTCCCGATGAATTGAAAACCGCTCTTAAAACAATTAATGGACGCTTTGAGACGGAAGCTTCGGGAGGAATTACAGAAGAAACAATTCGTGCTTATGCCGAAACAGGAGTTGATTATATTAGTGTTGGCGCCCTTACTCATCATATCAATAGTTTGGATATGAGTTTAATATCAGATAAATAATTTCGTTTGATGGCCAATGTACAAGAAAAAATAGTACAAATTCGTTTCATAAGGAAACTTATTATTTGGGCCAAAAGGGTTTCTTTGCCCGGCTTGCAGGGGGAGCCTGTTTACGCGGTATTATTGCAATTTGTTAAGGCGATAAATGAAGGGGTAATATCTCAACGTGCTGCCTCCATTAGCTTTAACTTCTTTATGGCGCTATTCCCCGGCATATTAATGCTATTTACTTTAATTCCTTTTATTCCCATTGATAATTTCCAAAATGAGATATTAGATATGGTGAAACGGATTATTCCTGATGCTACCAGCGATTCGGTAATGCAGGTTATAAACGATATTGTTGTTCGACCACATGGAAGTATATTGTCATTGGGTTTCTTGTTGGCTCTTTTGTTTTCTACTAATGGTTTCAAAAGTATTATTATCGCTTTTAATTCTTCTGTACATATTAAGAAAGATAGATCGTTCTTAAATCTTCAGTGGACAGCCTTGGTCCTAGATGTTGTGTTTACTATTATCACTTTTATTACCATTGTAGCTTCTATTGCTAATGAACATATTTTGAACTTTTTAGTAGAATATAGTTTCATGAAGCAAGGCTGGCTCTATTATTTTATTCTTGTGGCCAACTGGTTTATTATGATTCTAATGATTTTATTTATGGTATCGTTCCTGTTTTATTATGCCCCAACAGGGAAAAGAAAATTTCAATTAATTACGGCAGGATCATCCATTAGTACCTTTGTAATTGTTTTGGTAATGGTATTGTTTAATATGTACATTAATAATTTTAGCAAATATAATATCCTATATGGTTCCATTGGTACTTTACTGATAATACTATTGTGGATTTATATTAATTCTTTTATCCTTCTACTTGGTTTTGAAATTAATGCCTCCATTGATTCTTCCAAAAAGATATCAACTAATCACTTGCGATAAAAAATACAAGAATCTCCATAACTTAAAAATCTAAAGTTATGTTTTAGGGCATAGGCATAGCTATTGCGCCATTCTTCCCCATAAAGGGCGGATACCAACAGGAGTAAAGTGCTTTTGGGTTGATGAAAATTAGTGATTAGTATATCAATAATCTTAAAAGAATATCCGGGTGCAATTATTATTTGAGTATCCCCATGAATTTCATCCACTTGCTCAACTTCCATTTTATTTAATATGGCATTAAGAGCGGCTTTAGTTGTAATAGCTTGTTTATTAGTATTAGAATAGGGCTCCCATTGAGAAATGTGAAAATTAGCCAAAGGATTTGTTAAGAGTTTTACTCCATACCAGTAGAGGCTTTCCAAACTACGAGTTGTAGTAGTTCCTACCGCAATAATTGGCCTTGATGAATAATCAAGAAGCTGCTGTACAAGTTCTTTGCGTACCACTAATTGCTCGGTATGCATTTCGTGGTCTTCAATTTTCTCTGCAGATACGGGTTTGAAAGTTCCGGCACCTACATGCAAGCTGATATATGATTTACTAATATTCTTTTTCGTTAGTTGTGCCATCACTTTATCAGTAAAATGAAGTCCCGCTGTTGGCGCAGCTACCGATCCTTGATATTTAGCATAGATAGTTTGATAGCGTTTGATATCATCTTCATTGGTTTGCCGTTTCATATAGGGTGGCAATGGAATGCTTCCTGATGCCATTAATATATCAGAGAAACTCAATTCACGAGGTGTCCACCGAAAGTTGATTCGAAACGAATTACCTATTGCTTCTTCTTTTTTTGCCAGCAGTTCAATCTCTTTTCCTTTGTATACTAGCTGTAACGAGAGCTCTCCTTCTTTCCATTTTTTCGCATTTCCTACCAGGCATTTCCATTGGCATTGGCCACTTACTTGAAAAGCATTCTGGATTTCCATAGTTGGACTTAAAGGCTCTAAAATGAAAATCTCGATTTTGGCTCCTGTATCTTTTCTAAACTGCATCCGCGCTCGTATCACCTTGGTATTATTAAATACCATTAGACTGTCTTCAGGTAAAAATTCCGTGATATTTTCAAAAATAGATTCTTCAATGATACCATTTTTCGAAATAAGCAATTTGCTTTTATCACGTTCTTCTACGGGATATTGGGCTATTTTGCTTTCGGGAAGGTTGTAGTTATAGTCAGCAATGGATATGTTCTTGGGATGCATAGTATAATAATTTTTAAGGCGACAAAGATAAACGATTTATTATATCGGGCGTCGGACATTGTATTTGGTTTTTTGTTTCTTTTTTCTTGAGAAAAATGAAAACTCACTGGACCATGGAGTTTAAACAACTCCATCTTTTACGTTTTTTTGTGTACGCTTTTTTAGAACAAGTACTTTTATGGGAAGAAATAGATTAAACTAATTTTTCTTAGAATTTATTGCGAAGGCTTAGAATTGAAATAATACTAGATATTATATTATTGTTGCTACAAATTTCGTAATTTTGCGCAGATTTGAGATTAAATCCATTTGAAAAAGCTATAAAATAGTATGCTGGATAAGAAAGTTGCGGTTATTGGTTCAGGAAGTTGGGGAACGGCTTTGGTAAAGTTATTGGGGCATAATGTAAATCGGATAGGTTGGTGGGTGCACAGTGAAACTACCAAGTCTTATGTGATGAAACATGGGCGTAACCCTGTTTATTTGCAATATGCTGAACTCCTCCCTGAGAAGTTGGATATCTCTACTGATATGAGCTATATTGTTGATAACTATGATGTACTTATCTATGCTATTCCCTCTGCATTTCTTCATTCTAGTATCACAGAAGCCGGTATTACCAATTTTGATAATAAGATTATTGTCTCGGCAATTAAAGGAATTGTCCCCGAGTTTAATCAAATTGTAGGTAATTATTTCCATAATAATTATGGAGTTAAGTTTGAGGATATAGGAATTATTGCCGGACCATGCCATGCCGAAGAGGTGGCAATGCAAAAGCTTTCATTTTTAACAATAGCTTTTCTCGATGAGGAACGAGCTCAACATATTTCCGAATTATTTTCTACCTGGTTTATGAAAATGAAGACTTCGGTAGATATTGCCGGAACGGAATATGCCGCCATGATAAAAAATATTATTGCCATTGCCAATGGTATTTGTATTGGTTTGGGCTATGGAGATAATTTTCAGGCAGTGCTGATTGTTAATGCCATGCGCGAGATAAGACGTTTTCTCGAAGATGTATTCCCTCAATATCGTAAAGTGATGGATACTGAGTATGTGGGTGATTTATTGGTAACCTCATATTCTAAGTTTAGCCGTAATCGTACTTTTGGTACTTTTATAGGTAGAGGTTACTCAGTAAAAGCTACTATGTCTGAGATGAATATGGTTGCCGAAGGATATTATGCCGTTAAATGTTTAATGGAAATTAATAAGGAGCATAAAGTGTATCTTCCTATCACTGAAGCTGTTTATAATATTCTTTATGCGGGGATCTCTCCAGTAGTTGAAATACGTCTCCTATCAGACAAACTAAATTAGACTTTTTAAATATAATAACAATATATTCGTTCACATTTTTTATACACCATTAATTTATTATACAATGAGAAAACTATTACTAAGCTTTATGCTTTTTTTATTCATTGGTTCAGGAATTAGAGCTAATGCTGCCAATCCTCCCGACGAAGGAATGTGGCTACCTATGTTGGTTCAGCGTTTAAATTACGTTGATATGGTTAAAGAAGGCTTGCACCTTAGCCCGGAAGAAATGTATAGCATCAATCACTCAAGTATGAAAGATGCCATCGTAAGTATGGGCTTCTTTTGCACAGGAGAGATTGTTTCCGACAAAGGATTATACCTTACTAATCACCATTGTGGTTATGGAACAATTCAAGAAAATTCTACCGTTGACCACGATTATTTACAAGATGGATTTTGGGCTACTAAGTATTCTGAAGAGCTACCGGTACATGATGTTACTGCTTATATCTTGAAACGTATGGATGATGTTACGGCTAAAGTTCTTAAAGGAATTACTGATAAAACTTCCGAAACAGATCGTGCTAAAATGGTTCGTAAAGCCATCGCTAAATTAAAAAAAGCAAATAGTTCTGACGGCCTTTACAGAGTAGATATCAAACCTTTTTTTGAAGGTAATGAGTATTATATGTTTATTTATAACCAATACAAAGATATTCGTTTAGTTGGTGCTCCTCCTTCTTCCATAGGTAAATTTGGTGGCGATACTGATAACTGGATGTGGCCACGCCATACCGGCGATTTCTCCATGTTCCGTATTTATACTTCCAAGGATGGCAAAGGTGTACCTTATTCAAAAGACAATGTACCCTTGAAACCAAAGCATTATTTGCCCATCTCTTTGAAAGGGGAGAAGAAAGACGATTTTGCTATGATTTGGGGATATCCGGGAAGCACTGACCGCTATTTAACTTCTTACGGCATCAAGACTGCTTTGAAATACATCAATCCTACCATTATTGATATCCGTACCCATAAGTTGGAGGTAATGAAGAAACATATGGATATGAGTCATGCTACCCAAATTAAATATGCTGCCAAACATGCACAAACTGCTAACTATTGGAAGTATTTTATTGGACAATCTAAAGGCTTAGTTTCTAATCATGTTTACGAAAAGAAAGTAGCCATTGAAGAACAATTTCAGCAATGGGCTGATGCTACTCCGGAAAGAAAAGCCAAATACGGTAATGCATTGAAATTAATCGAAGAGGCGTATAAAGAAGATCAGCCCTATGATGTTCCTTTGAAATATCTCGAAGAGGCTGTTTTCCAAGGACCGGAGAATATTTATTATAGCTTTGGTACTTTTTCGCTCTATATGACCTTGGAGGCACAAGCCAAAAAGAAATCAAAAGAGGATAAGGCCAAGTTCGATCAAAGCATTAAGCAACAAGCTAATGTTGTTGGTGACGGTATTGCCGCTCATTTCAAAGATTATGATTTTGCTACCGATAAGGATATGTTTATTGAACTAATGGGAATGTATTTTAAAAATGTCCCCAAAGAATATTCAGCCTTTAACAAGGAAGTGAAATATGATAAAAAGAAGAAAGATTCTATTGTAAGTGTGAAAAAGCATTATATCATTGACCTTATTAATAAAAAATACAAAGGAAGTATTCGTCGTTATGCCGATGCTATTTATGCTAAATCAATTTTTGTTGATTCCACACGGATGAGAAACTTTGTTAATAATCCAAGTCTGAAAGTATTGCAGAAAGATCCTGGCTTTAATCTAACATTGGCTATGGTAAATTCTATCCGTAATATTTATTCTAAAGTAGGTGCTATTGATAAAAAGAAAAACAAAGGCATGCGTCTTTTTGTTGATGGATTGCGCAAGATGAATGTTAATAAAAAGTACTATCCCAACGCCAACTCTACTCTTCGTATGACCTATGGTCAAGTGGAGCCATATTCCCCAAAAGATGCAGTTGAATACAATTATTTTACTACCCTAAAAGGGGTAATGGAGAAAGAAGATTCTACCAATGAAGAGTTTATTGTGCCTGCTAAGCTTAAAGAATTGTACAAGACTAAAGATTATGGACAGTATGCCGATAAAGATGGGACTATGCATGTTGATTTTCTTACCAATAATGATATCACCGGTGGTAACTCAGGAAGCCCATGTATTAATGGTGACGGACAACTTATTGGTATTGCCTTTGATGGTAATTGGGAAGCAATGAGTGGAGATATTTATTTTGAAAATAAAATTCAAAGAACCATAGTTGTTGATATTCGTTATGTACTTTTTGTTATCGATAAATTTGGTGGAGCAGGGAGCTTAATTAAAGAAATGACATTAATAAAATAGGCTTTCCCCTTTGGAAAATTACAGAAATAAAAGGAGCGGTATTGCCGCTCCTTTTATTTTATCTTATATTTGCATGGAATTTTGACTAAAGCAAGCATGTTTTTTTGAATAAATGCAGTATTAATTATATAATAGAGACTATTATGAGAGAATTGATTGAGAAAATGCCCAAGGTAGAACTTCACCTTCATATTGAAGGGAGTTTGGAACCTGAATTAATGTTTCAACTGGCCAAAAGAAATAATATTGATTTGCCCTATTCCTCGGTAGAGGAGGTTCGTGCAGCTTATGATTTTGGTAACCTTCAAGACTTTCTGGATATTTATTATGCCGGGTGTAAGGTTCTTATCCATGAACAAGATTTTTATGATTTAACTTATGCTTATTTGAAAAAAGCTGCAGAGCAAAATGTAATGCATACCGAGATGTTCTTTGATCCACAAACTCATACAGAGAGAGGAATAGAGCTGGAAACAGTGGCCAAAGGAATTTGTAAAGCAGCCAAGGCAGCCAAAGAAGATTTTGGCATTAGCAGCCTTACCATATTGAGTTTCTTAAGACATCTGTCAGAAGAGGCAGCTATAGCTACTTTAAAAGCTGCACTACCAATGAAAGATAAATTTATTGCTGTTGGCCTCGACTCTTCAGAAGTGGGTAATCCACCGCAGAAATTTCAGAAAGTATATCAAATGGCAGGCGAAGAGGGTTTCCTTAAGGTAGCACATGCCGGCGAAGAAGGACCAGCTCAGTATATTTGGGATAGTCTCAATTTATTAAAAATCGATCGTCTGGACCATGGTAACAGAGCTATGGATGATGAGGACCTATTGAAGGAACTTAAACAAAGGAAAATGGGACTGACTTTATGCCCTCTTTCAAATCGTAAATTGCAAGTGGTAAAAGATTTGAAAGATCATCCCGTAAAAAAAATGCTTAATAAAGGACTAAAAGCTACTGTAAATTCTGATGACCCTGCTTATTTTGGAGGATATATGAATGAAAATTTCATTGCTATTACTGAAGCATTAAATTTATCAAAGAGAGATTTGTTTCAGCTAACTTCCAATGCTATTGAGGTGAGTTTTGTAAATGCAGACCGCAAAGCCGATATGATGCATAAGCTTAATAAGTGGATGAAAGCATAGCCTTGGCAATACAAAATTCTAGACAAAAATTAATGGTATATATTATTAATATAGAAACTTCCACGAAAGTATGTGGAGTGAGTTTATCTGTTGATGGGCAGATAGTAGATCAGAGAGAAAGTAAAGAGGGGAATTCACATGCCTCCAATGTGGCTCCTTTTATTGATTCTCTTATTAAAGATAATGCACTTAAATACAGTGATTTATCAGCTATCGCCATTAGTGAGGGCCCCGGCTCATATACAGGTTTACGTATTGGAACATCCACTGCCAAGGGTTTGTGTTATGCCTTGGATATTCCTTTGATAGCGATTAGCACCTTAAAAAGTATGGCTGCTTATGCCCGGAGTTTATACAATTCTGATTTTAATAAGCTGTTGCGACCAATGATTGATGCACGTAGAATGGAGGTCTATTCTCAGGCTTTTGATGCAAATCTCAACCCATTGGATGAGATACGTGCAATTATTGTTGATCAGGAAAGTTTTAATGAGGAGCTTGAGAAACAAAAAGTAGTTTTCTTTGGTGATGGCGCAGCGAAATGTATGGATGTTATAAGTCATGCCAATGCCACTTATCTTGATAAAGTGGAGGCCAGTGCTTTGGGTATGATAAGACTATCATACGACAAATTTATTAAGAATGATTTTGTTGATGTGGCTTATTTTGAACCTTTTTATTTAAAAGAATTTATTGCAGCGGTTTCTAAAGTTAAGGGCTTAAGATAATTTGAAGGGACATAAATATCAAAAGTCTTATTTATGTCCTTACGAAAATAGTTCTATCGCTTTGGGCAAACAACTGATTTCAGCAGGAAAGTTTCCATAAACTTCTCCGTCAGGGGATAGGGTTTTGGGGACTTTTGCTTTTAAGATAATCTTCTTGGCGTGAATATAATCAACAAAAGGGGTGTTGATATGACTGCCATCAAAAATTTTAGGAAAAGTCTTAAGAAGGTTTATTCGACTTAATTTATTAAGAATAATTAAATCAAGTTTTCCATCATTAATTTCTGCTTTAGGGGCAATAAGATAATTGCCTCCTGTATATCTGGAGTTAGAGATAATTACAAACACATTGTCCATAGTATGCTCTTCTCCATCAATGCTTATCTGCAAATCAAAAGTGTTGAGTTTAGCTGTATTGTATAATACACCAAGGGTATAAGCAAAGCTTTTGAAAGCTTTAAGTTTTGAGGCTGTTTCAACTACATCATTGATAAATCCAAAACCCATCATATTGGAATAATAAAAAGTCTCACCTTTGGTAACTACTTTGGCAATATCAAACAATTTAGTTTTCTTTTTCTTAATTACTTTAATAAAATCTTCTATCTGTGCTTTTTCTTCCAGAATGATATCACGAGAAAGAGAATTGCCTGTTCCAAGAGGAAGTATCCCCATAGGAATACGTTCGTTTTGCGGTTTTTTCATATAGCCATTAAGGGCATTAAAAAAACTACCATCACCACCGGCAATAATTAATCCATCGTATAGAAGCAGGTCTGTTGATTGTACCAATTCACTGGCATGCTGTGCGTGCTCAGTAAAAAGAAATTCTACTGTTAAGTGATGCTTTTCAAATAAACGTTTAATTTCTCCCAAGTGACGTACGGACTTTCCACCCCCGGCTTGTGGATTATAGATACATAATAAATTCATAAGGGATTACATAAAGTCTAAGTCTAATTGTTGCCTGAGTTTGTCAAGTTCGGGATTTTTGTCTTTCATTTTTTTGTAAACATCCATTGAAGTTTGTTGGGCTTTTATCGTTGGTGCTTTTACTTCGCTGCTAATTTGAATCTCATTGTTATTAAGCTCTTGCTTTAAATAGAGTAATAAATCATATCGAAGCTCTTTGTCGTTCATCGCTTCATTACTAAAAACAATGTGAATTTCATTATTAGCTAATAAATGAATATTTTTATATTCCAGGGCAGAAGCATAAGCCGGTTTGTCTTTTTTAATTTTTAGAATATATTTATCAATGGTATTCTGAAGTTCTTTATCAGAAATTTCTTTTTGTACCTTGTCATATTTTATATCCAGCGCCTCTTCAACATTAATTTTTTCTATCTTGCCAGTGTCTTGAATGCTTTGTTTTAAGCTAATACCTCTGCTGCGTCGTCCTTTACGCTTTTCTTTTGTTATGTTGGAATGTTCAGAAGTAGGAATATTTTCTTCCGTTAGGGTTGTTTTTGCCTTAGGTTGAATTAGCTCTCTATCTTCTTCTAGGCGAGCTTGTTTACCTTCTGTATTGGATTTGTTATCAGCATTTTGACTTTGTGGAGTAGCATTTGTTGATTTTGAATCGGCGGGCGTATTTTCTATGGGGTTTGCTGTTGTATTAATTGCCTTTTCTTTGCGAATACCGGCTTCGGAATCTTGCTTAGCTGTTGGGTTTATCTTTTTTTTTATTTCCCTACTACTGGTGATTTCAATTTCTTCAAAAGGTTGATTTAGTTTACATATCTTCATCAAGTTGAGTTCAATAAGAAGTCTTTTGTCGCTACTTGATTTATAAGCTAAATCCACAGCAGTACATAAATCTAATGCGAAGACAAGAAATCGTAAGCTGCATTTTTGAGCTTGATTAGAATATTGTGTTTTAATACTATCGCTGGTTTCGAGTAGGGATATGGTCTGATGATCTTTACTTACCAAAAGGTTGCGTAGGTGAGAAGCTAGTCCATTGATAAAATGGAGTCCGTCGAAACCTTTACTTATAATTTTATCAAAAACAAGCAAGCTGCCTGCAATATCACCACGCAGAAAGAGTGATACCATTTGAAAGTAGTATTCACTACTAAGCACATTAAGATTCTCAATAGTAGCTTCATAGGTGATGTTATTACCTGCAAAACTCACTATTTGATCAAAGATAGAAAGAGCGTCACGCATGGCGCCATCGGCTTTTTGTGCCATTACCATTAGGGCATCTTCCTCAACGCTTACATTCTCGTTTTTAGCTACATAAGCCAAGTAGTTGGCAATATCTTTAACCGTAATTCGGTTGAAATCATAAATTTGACAGCGCGAGAGAATCGTTGGTATAATTTTGTGTTTCTCAGTGGTGGCAAGAATAAATTTTGCATAAGCCGGTGGCTCTTCTAAGGTTTTAAGAAAAGCGTTAAAGGCAGCCTGAGAAAGCATGTGTACCTCATCAATAATATAAACTTTATATTTTCCTACTTGTGGTGGAATGCGCACTTGTTCCACCAAACGGCGTATGTCTTCTACCGAGTTGTTGGAGGCGGCATCAAGTTCATGGATATTAAAGGAATTGCTTTTGTTGAAAGAAACACATGACTCACATTGATCGCAGGGTTCCAAATTATCATTAAGATGCTCGCAGTTGATTGTTTTAGCAAAAATACGGGCACAAGTAGTCTTTCCAACGCCACGAGGCCCCGTAAAAAGAAAAGCCTGAGCCAGATGATTGTTTTTGATGGCGTTTTTAAGGGTAGAGGTAATGCTGGATTGACCTACTACTGAGTCAAAAGTAATGGGGCGATATTTACGTGCTGAAACAACAAAGTTTTCCATATATGCTGATTTGTATATACTTACACTATAAGATGTAGTTATTTTATAGTGCCTCAAAGATAATGAAATTGTACTAAATGGCAAGAGATATTTTTTTGTCGTATTAGCGTATTAAAATGACACTCTTTGAGTAAATTCTTCACTTTGTATTTATTATGCATTGACCGATATACAGCGTATTCCAACGTATCTACAAAGTTTCAGGATGGGAGGAAATGGGAGCGTATTAATTTGTCTATAATGAAGTTTATTCTTTTTTACATTTTATAATGTAAACCCATTTTCAGACCTTGATAATGCAGAATAGCTGTGCATCCTTAGGGTGAATTATCTCCATGCGTTTTGTCCTAACTTCAGTTTCGTTTTTCGGAATAATAATAAAGGATGGATAGCCACTTAACTTAGTCTTAAAATAAATATTTTTTTAAAATAATTGGAATAGAACAGTGGCGTAGATATAAAATCGAAGAATACGGAAAAGCCCTAAAAGGGCAAGCTTTTTGAAAGGGTATTCAATCATGCCTGAGGCCATGGTTATAGTAGAAAAAGGGAGAGGTAATAAGGCGGCAAAGACAATAATAAAACCGCCATACTTATGTAAAGTGGCAAAATGTGAGGATAACTTTTGTTTGAGATATTGATGGATTTTAGGAAAGGCAGCAATTTTATATCCAATATAATAAGCAAGTAATCCGCCACTATAGGATAGTATTGCTAAGGCATTGAGCATAAGGATAGGATGTTTGGTAGTGTCGCTCCATACAATGAAAAAGTCGGGAGGGATAAGTCCCAAAATAGTTTCCGAAACAAAAAATAAAGTTAATACATATAGAGAATTCCATTGCTGTAAGAAGGTAGTTAAGATATCCTTGAGATTGTTGATATGCGATTGGATAAGGATGAAGATAAGCGTTACAATGGCCGAGATAATAAGTAAGCGCAGAATGCTGCGCCACGCTAAAGCATAAATTCCCTTACGTCGTAATATCCTATGGTATATGTGTATATGTTTTCTCATTACTTACTGGTGCAAAAGTAATATAGCCTGAGGTACAAATGATATAAATTTTTATTTTTTAGTATTTTTAAGAATCTAAAAGGAATTCAGATTTAACTTCCTTCCCTATTTAGTATTTTGTTTGAGAAGTATATGCCGCATAAGAAGACTAGCTGTGCCCAAATATACAATTAACAATGCCCATAAATGTAGCCAATGTCCAAAGACATCGCTAAAAGGAGCTCCTCTCTGGCTCATGGCAAGAAAACCTTTAATAGCGGGAGTACTTGGAATTAGTTGTGATAAATATACTTGCCAATGTGGCATTGCTTCTATAGGCCATGAGAAACCACTTAGAAAAATAAAAGGGATACTTGTAAAAAGGAGTATCATAAGAGCATGTTCTCTCTTCTTAAAGAATGATGCTATTGACATTCCAAAAAATATTACAGCAAAGATAAATGGCGTAAGAAAGACAAATAAATCAAAATAATTTGCCCTCATTGGTAGACTAAATATTCTAAATATGATTACAAATACATATAAAGCATTTAGAAAATATAATGTATAATATGCAAGAGATTTTCCGATTACTGTTGATATGGCAAGTCCTGGTTTTACTCCCAAAGGAGCTAAAAAGTGCTTATCCCCTTTTTCTTTAGATGTGCCGCCCAATAGTCCTAAACCAAGTAATAGTGTTTGCTGTAATATTAATAATAATACTGCCGGCATTGCATAGGTTGCATATCCGCCTCTGGGATTGTATAAAGCGTAAGTTTCAAGAGGTAAAGGATCACGGTCGACAAAAGCTTTTTCAAACTGTTTCTTCTTCGAAATCATTCTTTGAATTTCTATTCCTGCCCCTAGAGTACCAATGCTATAATTTGCAGCGGTCATTATTTGTTTGTAAATTACCAGATAGGAAGCATCGGCATATACTTCTATTGTTGCAGTTTGAAACTGATATATTTTTTTATCAAAATCGTCAGGGATATCCACAACACCATATACTTTAGATTCATCGAAAAGTTTTTTAGCGTAGTCGAAATTAGGTTCTTGGGAGATTACCTTTACTTCATCAGTGGCATCAAGCATTGTAATAAGTTTACGGCTCAATTCACTGTTATTCTCATCAACTACCACTATGGGAATTTCCTTAGCCAATTCCTTATTATAGGCTAATAAATACAATACAGGATATATAGCCACTGCTATAAAAAACAGGGTAATTACTCCGGCATCTTTAAATATTATTCTATATTCATTTAACCATATTTCTACGATTTTAAGAAAAGGATGATATGTTTTGTTATTACTCAATGTAGTAGTTTAAAATTATTTTATAATTAGCTTTTACCCCAATATTTGTCTTTTGTCAGAAAGGCTCTTAAACGAGGAATTAAGAAAAAAGGAAGAGAGATAAATATGCTTAAAGCTAGAAATGGAATAAGAGAATACCGTAAATTTAAGCCTCGCATAGCTTCGTTAATATATATTTGCATATAATATGTGAATGGGAATATATGTGCAAATGCTCTCATAGAATCGTACATGGCTATGAGTGGATAAGTTAAGCCGGCAAAAGAGAATGCTAATGATGCATAAGCAGCTCCCAGACTTAGAGCTAATCGCATATTTGGCAAAACAGATATTATGAAAACTCCCATTGCCATATAGGCATAAACAAAGAAAACTGTTGCAATAAATAGTACTAAAAGGCTTCCATTCTGTGGTGCTTTTACTATGCTAAAAAGTATGATATTCATAAAGAAAGCCTCAATAATAAAAATAATGGAGTAGGGTAATAATTTACCTGTAAGGGCAACTATAATACTATCTCCGGCAGTTTTATACCAATTATTGGCAGTACTATATTTTAGTTCGCTACCCACTACATATATGGTTGTAGAAAGAATAAACATAAGAAGCATCACAGGTAAAAGTCCTGTTACAAGATAATATGAATAGTTGATAAATGGATTGTTTAAAGCGTGGGCTGCTATTCTTATGGGTTGTACATTATTTAGTGCTTGATTGTACATCTCTTTATTCTGAGCCATTCTTTTTTGTAAATTAATACCGGCAGAGATTGTTTTAATAGTTTTAATAATGGCAACACTAACGCCACTACCTGCACTAAGGTTATTGTTGGAATAAAATAAAACCATTTTAGGTGTAATGCCCGAGTACACACCATTCTCAAGCCCTTTTGGGATACTAAGCACAGCATATACATCACCTTTCTCAATTAAATGTTTCCCTTCTTCTAAAGAGCTGACTTTATGGGTGAATTCTACCTCTGGTGTGGCTTCAATATACGAAACTATTGTGCGAGAGAGTTGAGAATTGTCGGCATCGAATATAGCAACAGAAAAATCATCGGCTTTACCTTTGCTAAACATAGTTGTGAATAACACAAAGGTGAATAGAGGAAGTATAACCAAGAGCCATATATAGATGCTGTCGGATTTAATTCGCTTTATTTCACGAGATATTACTGCTTTAAGTCCAGTTTCCATTAAAAGAGAATGTGTGAAAATTATTCTTGTTCACTCCAGTTTATTAAAGCGGTCATACCGGGTCTAAGACCTTCTATGTTTTTATCGATAGGTTTTGCTTTAACTTCAAATGTTTTCATATCAAATTCACCGCTTGTTTTAGTGGCTTTCCAAGTGGCAAAATCACCCAAAGGATTAATAAAAGTTATTCTAGCTTTTATTTTTTTGTTATTTAGAGCAGGAACATAAACTTCTATCTGCTGATTCATTTTTATCTTGCTCAAATAGTCTTCTCTTATATTGAAAGTAAACCATACATCATTGAGGTTAACAATTGTAATTACCGGAAAACCAGAATTAATAATCTCACCTTCTTGTGAAATAATACTTGCAATTTCACCTTCAATTGGAGCTTTTACATTGGCTTCGCTTAGGTATGAATTTAATTCTTGAATAACCCCAGAGGCTTGGTCAACGAGAGCAGCAGCACCCATTTTATCCTCTTCGCGTGCCCCGTTTTTTGCCATAATATATTGCGATTTAGCAGCTTTCTCTGTTTGTACGGCAGCCTTGTATTGTGCTGTTACCTCATCAAGTTTTTGAGCAGGAACTACACCTTCATCGTAGAGTTTCTTAACTCTTTTATAAGTTTTTTCGTATATTTCTACTCCGGCCAGTGATTTTTGCCATAAACGATAAGCCCCCTGAATTTGCTCTTCTCTAGCTCCATGTTTGGCTTTCAAACTTTGCGACTCAGCAGCATTTCTTGCCGATTCTGCCTGAACTTTCTTAGCATCAAGTTCGGGTGTGCCTAATTCAATTAAAGTATCGCCTTTCATTACATGCTGCCCTACTTCAACAAGTACTGCATTTATTCTTCCGGGAATTTTTGACGCCACTTTAATATGTTTTGCTTCTACTTGCCCTTGCAGAATGATATCAGGTGGATTTGCCATTATCCAACCTGCTACTATTACCAATGTGAGTACTAATATGGCTAAAACTCCTAAAATTATGTTTTTCGATTTCATATGTTTAAAATTTATTAATTTGGTGATATGGAACACCTTATAATAAAAATAATCATCTTCTTGTGAGTTAAATAATTATTTTTATTATGGGTGTTTCATATGTTTATATTTTTAGTTGCCATATGAGTCACATGACAAAAAATAATCATTGTTTATTGCTCTTTTGTTTCTTGTCTTTTTGTTTCTTGTTCTATGTTTGTGTCAGACTTTGAATTTATTCTATTACTCTTTTTAAATTGCTTAGCCTGATAAGTTTATTAATCTACAATCCTAAATCCTAAATCGTTAATCCTCAAATTCCTCCCTCTCTCTATCTTCTCTTCGGCTATATTCTAAAAATAATTCTGACTTACCAGAAATCTCTAACAGCTTAGCTAAAGTATAATCGTAATCATTCATTATTTTTAATCTTGCTGTTTTTACCTTCATAAGGGTAGTTTGAGCATCTACCAAGTCTTTAGAAGTAGCAAAACCTTCTGAGAATGCTTTTTCTTGTACTCGTAAATACTCTTTAGCAAAATTATAGGTTGTTTGCATAGATTCCAATTGCTGGATATATGATTGCAGCTCATTATATAGTTTGTTTATATAGGTTGAAATATCAGACTGAGCTTTGCTTTCAATAAGATCAACTCTATCCATTGTAGCTTTTGCAGCTTGAGTTTTGTAGGCTCTTGATATTCCATCAAATATTGTCCAGCTGAAGTTAACTCCTACAAACCAATTTGGGACTACGTCAGTAACTTGGTATTCTGCTAATTCTTTGCTGCCAACAATAGCTATGGTTGGTAGATAATTGCTTTTCTCAAAATTGTAATTTTGTTTAGCCATAGATTTTGTTGCTACTACCTGCTTTAACTGAGGGTTGTTTTGTATAGCAGAGTTTTGAAAATACTCAACAGGTTCAAGTTTTTTTATTAAGAATAACTCAGAAATTGCTATTATTTCGCTAGAATCGGCAAGAGTATTTTTAAGAGCATCTTTTACTGTATTGGCTTTATTCTTAGCAGACTCTAAATCTGTTTTCGCCATTGAAACAGCAATATTGGTATATAATCGCTGAGCTTTAGAAATCATACCATTATCTTCAAGTTTTTTTGCATTATTTTGGTGCAATAGCATAGCTTTATAAACCTCAGAATATAAATCTACAGCCTTTAATGCCAGTCTATAACCATAGTATCGTTGTACAAGCTCGGTGCTTAGCTCATTTCTGGTTTGATCTAATTTGTATGTTGCTTTATCAATATTAGCATCCATTAGGTTATTAGTAGCTTTAATTTTACCACCGGTAAATATGGGCCAAAGTAAATTTACACGAGCAGAGGCAAATTCTTCTTTCTGAATCACCAAAGTATTGGGCAACATTGTAGTAGCAGGAATATTTGCAGCTCCTCTGTAAGCTTCAGTGAGCCCACTTATATCAACTCCAATATCTTGGTCGAATTTAAGATATGATGCCGAAAGAGTTATTTTGGGAAGAAATAGCCCGCGAGTAGTTTTTCTCATAAACTCATTTGCTCTTCGTTCTGCCTCAACACTTTTTAGAGCTAAATTATGACCATTCATTTGGTTGAGAGCTTGCTCAAATGTGAGGCTAATGGTGTCCTTTTGAGCTTTAATAACTAAAACTGACATTAATAATACACTAAGAAATATATATTTTAGTCTCATTGTTTATTAGATTTTATAGATTATCCCAGTGTTTAGTTCTATATACTTTAGTTGCCTTTCTCCTAAAGTCATATTGTATCCTCCCTTTATTAGTAAAGAAATATCTTTTGCAAGCTCATAAGAAATACCCAACGATGGATATATTGCAAACTCATTATACTCTTTGCTCCTTGTACTGGAGGTGTATTTACCTATTTGCTTTTCTTTATGTTCCATAAATATTCCTCCTAGCCCTAGTCCAAGGTGAATATTAAACTTTTTCCGGTGAAAGAAAGTGTAATTTGCTGAAAGAAATAGTGGAAAGTTATAATAGTTAATTTTATAGCTATAATCATTAACAGTAGCATTAGAGTCTTGTAGTGCAGCTTCTGTTTCTTCAGTACCTCTGAAACCACTAAGTCCAAATTTTAGTGATGCACTAAAGCCTGATTCTTTAAAAAAATAAAATAGTTCACCCGTTCCTCCCAAACCATTCTTAAAGTTATTCTTAAAATCATCAGATTGTGGCAGATTATAATTTCCAGTAATACTCATTTGGTATTGGGCATAAGAATATTGGCTCGCCCCAAAAAGTAGAAAGAATAAAACTATGAATTTTTGCATATTAAAAATTATCAGATTATATATTTATAGCGATTGGCTGCAAAATTATGAATAATTATGATATACTTGATGGGGGAGTTGAGAAATAGAGGCCTGGAGAATTGGAAAGATTTAGGATAGCATAAATGTCATTTTATTTAGCTGGTTTTTTATGTGTCCTTGTTTGGGATGAGTGCTAATTAATACGTTAAAATCGCATAAGAAGAATTTGTTTGTTAACTTGATGTTAATTCTACAAATGATTTAGTTACTTATTATTATACATTACTGTCCGATAAAAACACGATTATCAATTTATTTAACTTTTAAAATGAACTATATGATGGCTAAATAATTTTGAGAATAGATGTCATTCTGCCTTCTTGTGTTTCATAAACCGGGCTAAAGGTGTTTTTTTATATAAATAGAAGGAGTAGTGATAATATTACTTTTGTGTAATGCGCGATCTATTATTTGTGCTGTAAAACGGATGCTGTCACTGCTAGAGTTAATATTATTAATAAAAAGATTGATTTCTATTTCTCCTTTAATACCTCTATCCGTGAGCTTATCTTTTACATAAGGTATCCGTGCGTTAAAAGTAAAGGGTAGTTTTACTTCCACAAAGCTATCATTTTGAAGTTCAAAATAATGAATTAAAAAGTTATAGTAATAATCACCATTAACATTGTATGGTGGGAGCGTGTCATTGATCTTTAATCCTATATCTCCATCCCCATCGGTAAAAGTAATCGTAAAATCTGCCTTATCATCAATTCCTGTACTCGTTGGTATTTTAATAAGGCTTTTGTATTCTATATGTGGAATTACCGGATATACTTTGTGTTTGATACATGAGCTAAGTGACAGGGTGATTGCTGCCCATAGGAGGATGTATTTTAACCATAATATATTTGGTTGAGGTATCTTCATAGATAGTATCTTTGCGCTTTGTGCAAAATTAATGTTTTTAATTTAATAAATGCTAAAAATTATGTATTCAGAGAATAAGATTAAGCAAATGCTGGCTCACCTCCAATCGGAAAGAGACTTTAATACAACGGCATTAGCAGTATTTTATTTTCAGTATAAGCATAATTCTATCTATAGGCAATGGGTTGATTTCTTAAAGTGTAAACCTGCTGATATTAAGTCTTATACTGATATTCCATTTTTACCTATTTCACTTTTTAAATCACATAAAATAAAATCGTTTCAGGGCGATGGTGAGCTTGTTTTTAGTAGTAGTGGAACTACCGGAATGATTCCCTCTAAACATTATGTTAAAGAATTGGCACTCTATAGAGAAGCGTATAATAGTTCTTTTGAATATTTTTATGGTCCCATAAGTGAATTTACGGTGCTTGCTTTGTTGCCCTCCTACCTTGAAAGAGAAGGCTCGTCGTTGATTCTAATGGCAGAGGATTTTATCGCCCGGTCGAACTATTCAGAGAGTGGTTTTTACCTCTACAATTATCAAGAATTATATCAACAGCTTATTTCTTTAAGACAGAAAGGCAGAAAAGTGCTTTTGTTGGGGGTGAGCTTTGCACTACTTGAATTTGCAGAACTTTTTAAAATTTATTTTCCTGATTTGATAGTTATGGAAACAGGAGGAATGAAAGGGAAGCGTAAAGAGTTGCTGCGAAGCGAATTGCATAGTATTCTAAAAAAATCCTTTGGGGTTGAATATGTTCATTCTGAATATGGGATGACAGAATTAATGTCGCAAGCCTATTCAAAAGGAGAAGGCTTGTTTTATGCTCCACCATGGCAGCGAGTTCTTATTCGTGATACCAACGATCCTCTTAGCTTATTGCAGGGACAAAAAAGTGGTGGTATTAATTGTATTGACTTATATAATTTATATTCTTGTGCTTTTATTGCTACCCAAGATTTAGGCAGAAGGAATAAAAATGGCAGTTTTGAGATATTAGGTCGTTTTGATAGTGCCGAAGTGAGAGGTTGTAATTTATTGGTACAGATGGATTAGTTTAGTATTGTTATTTATATAGTTATGATAGAGAGTATTTCAAAGGAATTAAATAAGTCTGTTGCGGCAGTGAGGGGATGTGTTCAGTTGCTTGAAGAAGGGGCAAGTATTCCTTTTATTGCGCGCTATAGAAAAGAATTTACCCATGGACTTGATGAACTTGATATCGCTAGCATTAACGATGCATTAGTGAGTTATAAGGAGCTGGAAAAACGAAAGCAATATGTGTTGGAAAGCATTGCCAAGCAAGCAAAACTCACTACTGAACTTAAACAAAAAATTATTTCAGCAAAAGTACTGGCTGAAGTTGAGGATATTTATCTTCCTTTTAAGCCAAAGCGAAAAACCAGGGCATCGGTAGCAAGAGAAAGAGGATTGGAGCCTTTGGCAAAGATGATTATGGGGCAGAATAGTCCTGAATTTTATTTTAAAGCAGAACAATATACGAGGCATAAAGAAATTGATAATGCTGAAGAGGCCATTGATGGTGCTATAGATATTATGGCAGAATGGATCAGTGAGCGGCAATATATTCGTAAGAGCATGCGGAAATTGTGGCAGCGGAAGGCGATGATAAAGGCCAAAAAGAATAATAAAGGAGAAGATAAAGAGCATAAGTATTCAGCTTATTATAAATGGGAAGAGGCAGGGTATAGAGCTCCGAGTCACCGTTTATTAGCACTTTTCAGAGGTGAGAAAGAAGGTGTATTAAAACTTAAAATTATCCCTGATGAGCAGGAGGCTTTGACCTTAATAGAGCAGTCGATTATTAAGTCGGAATCGGCAAGTGCTGAGGAAGTGCGTAGAGCGATAAAAGAGAGTTACAAAAGATTGCTGCTGCCTGCAATGGAAACCGAATACAGAAAGTATTTAAAAGAGAAAGCAGACGAGAAGGCAATTGCTATTTTTGCACAGAATCTACGACAATTATTAATGACAAGTCCCATGGGGCAGAAAATTACCATGGCCATCGATCCGGGCTTTAAAAGTGGCTGTAAGATTGTGGTATTGGATGCTCAAGGCAAATTGTTGCATAATGAGACTATTTATCCTCATCCTCCACAACGTGATGTTAAAACAGCCAAAAAGAAGTTGATTCATTTGGTGGATATGTATCATGTTGAAGCTATTGCCATAGGAAATGGTACGGCAGGACGTGAGACTGAGATTATGGTGCATAGTATTCATTTTAATAGGAAGCTTGTGGCTGTAATGGTTAATGAGAACGGAGCATCGGTATATTCGGCAAGTGCGCTGGCTCGTGAAGAGTTTCCTAATTACGATATTACTGTTCGTGGGGCTGTTTCCATTGGAAGGAGAATGATGGACCCTTTGGCGGAATTATTGAAAATAGAGCCTAAAGCTATTGGTGTGGGGCAATATCAACATGATGTGGATCAAAAAAAATTGCAGCGTAAATTAGAAGAAGTGGTTGCTAGTGTGGTAAATAATGTGGGCGTGGAGCTGAATACTGCCAGTAAAGAACTTTTGCAATATATAGCAGGAATAGGACGCAACCAGGCTAAAAAGATTATTGAATATAGGGAGGCAAATGGGCCTTTTGAAAGCAGAGAGCAATTACTTAAAGTAAGTGGATTTGGTGAGAAAGCCTATGAACAGGCTGCAGGTTTTATTCGAATAGCGGGCTTTAAAAACCCGCTGGATAATACTGCTGTACATCCGGAATCGTATTTTGTGGTGCGGAAAATTGCCAAGGCAAATGGCTTAAGTGTTGAGGAGCTTTTATTGGCGACGGAAAAGATAGCGTCAATAAAAGCAGAAGATTATATTGGTGATCAAGTAGGGATATTTACGATAAATGATATTCTGCAGGAGTTGCAAAAGCCGAGTCGTGACCCAAGGAAAAAGATGGAAGCTTTTGAATTTGATAAAAAAGTAAAAATTCCTGCAGATTTGGTTGTTGGAATGAAGCTTCCCGGTATTATTACTAATATTACTGCTTTTGGTGCCTTTGTTGATGTGGGAGTGCATCAAGATGGCTTGGTGCATATTAGTAAATTAAAACAAGGTTTTGTTAGTGACCCACACGAAGTTGTAAGCCTGAGCCAAAAAGTGGAAGTTACTGTCTTAAGTGTGGATTTGGAGAAAAAGAGAATTCAGTTTAGTCTTATCGATTAGCTCGGATAAACTTCTTTTGCTATCCTTTGAGCTTCATAAAGTGCGGCCATATCTAATCTGCAATAGTTATTTTTTTCCAGTAGGTATTGTTTTAGATTTGATGTGGGTAGATTACCTACCATTTGTCGTTGCGACATTGGGCAACCACCAAGTCCATTGATTACAGTATCAAATCTACGGCATCCATTCTCGTAAGCGGCATTTACATTCGTATACCAGTTTTGTGGCGTTGTATGTAAATGAGCTCCAAATTCAATGTCAGGAAATTGAGTTACCACTGCTTTAAATGCATTTCCAATGTGAATGGGATTGCCAATCCCAATAGTATCGGAGAGTGCGATAATACGAACTCCTCTTTGATTTAATATATCAACCCAACGTTGTAAAATTTCAGGACTCCAGCGGTCTCCATAGGGATTTCCAAATGCCATGGAGATATATAGTACAAGTTCTTTATTATTTTTATCGCAAATTTCCATAAGTCGATTAATCGTGTGATAGGCTTTCCATATATTGGCATTGATATTCAGCTCGGAGAAAGTGCGAGAAATAGAAAAAGGGAAACCCAAATAATGAATTTCAGGGTAGGAAGCTGCTATTTCACCTCCTTTAACATTGGCAACAATAGCTAAAAGTTTGGTGTTTGTATTACTTAGGTTGAGCTGTTGTAATACTTGAGCTGTGTCGGCTAGCTGAGGAATGGCCTTAGGAGATACAAAGCTGCCAAAATCTAAGGTATGAAAACCTACTTTGAGAAGTGCGTTAATAAATTTTACTTTTAAGGCTGTGGGGATAAAAGTCTTTATGCCCTGCATGCCGTCTCTGGGAGATTCAATTATTTTTATCATGATGAAAAGGACTTAGAGTTAATTACTCCGCAAGTTACAAAAAAACGGAATGGATATGCAAACAAATGAGCAAAAAAGAGCAATTATTCTTTAATGTTGATGGTAAGTAAAATAAGCGTACTTTTGCCGCCTAATTTTAATACTGGGTTAAGCTTTATAAATTAATATCTTACAGATTATTTAGCCTGGTGTTATTCTCATTTTTATATATGATATCATTTAAAGAAACTGGTTTAAAGCCAGAAATTGTAGAAGCCGTAACAGAATTAGGGTTTCAGCAAGCCACTCCAATACAAGAGGAGTGTATTCCATTTATTTTATCGTCGCGCGACGATTTAATTGCTAATGCTCAAACCGGAACAGGGAAAACTGCGGCTTTTGGCTTACCAATTTTAGATCAAATAGATGTAGATAATAAAGCAATACAAGCGATGGTTATGTCTCCAACGCGTGAATTAGCTATACAAATAACCAAAGATTTGCAGAAATATGCTGCAAATATCAAAGGCATTAAAATTATTCCTGTATATGGTGGAGCAAGCATAGAGCCTCAACTGAAAGCACTTAAAAATGGTGTTCATATCGTTGTGGGAACTCCGGGTCGTCTTTTGGATTTGATAAAAAGAAGGAAGTTAAATCTTAAAGAAATTAAGTGGCTCGTTTTAGACGAAGCTGATGAGATGCTAAATATGGGTTTTAAAGATGATTTGGATGGAATATTGGAAACTACTCCGGAGACCCGCCAAACTTTATTGTTCTCAGCTACTTTACCCAAAGAGATACTTAGAATTAGTAAGGATTACATGACTAATCCAAAACGAATATCAGTAGCAAAAGCGAATATGGGAGCCGATAATATTGTGCACCATTATTATCAGGTAAATGCAAGAGACAAATATGCGGTTCTGAAAAGAGTCGCCGATATGAATCCTAAGATTTATGCCATTGTATTCTGCCGTACGCGTCGTGAAGCAAAGGATATCGCCGACAAATTAATCAAAGACAATTATAACGCTGATGCTTTGCATGGCGATCTTTCTCAAGCGCAACGTGAACATGTAATGAAGCGTTTTAGAGTAAGAAATTTACAGATACTAGTAGCTACCGATGTTGCTGCCAGAGGCTTGGATGTTACTGATTTAACCCATGTTATCAATTATAGCTTGCCTGACGATCCGGAAATATATGTACATCGTTCAGGTAGAACAGGTAGAGCAGGTAAAGATGGCATTAGTGTTTCTATTACTCACAATAGAGAAAATAGAAAGATTAGAGATATTGAGAAACTAATTGGTAAAAGCTTTATTAAGAAAATGGTTCCCAATGGTCGTGAGATTTGTGAAAAACAACTCTTTAACTTGGTTGCCAATATGGAAAATGTTGATCTTACCAATAGCGATATTGATTCTTTTATGGATGCTATTTACTCAAAACTTGAATGGATGAGTAAAGAAGAAATCATTAAAAGGTTTATCTCTATTGAGTTTAATCGATTCTTGGAATATTATAAAAATGCCCAAGATTTAAATAATGTATCTAGGGCGAATGATGAAGGTAGAGGAAGAAATAGAGACAGGGGTAGAGACAGAGATAGAGAAGGCGGTAGAGAAGGCGGTAGGAATGAAGGTAAACGGAGGTCTCATTCAGATCGTGATTTTACTCGTTTTCATATTAATGTTGGATCTAAAACTCATGCCAATCCCGGTGCTATTATTGGCTTAATCAATAAGGCAACTCCCGGTTTAAGTGTTGAGATTGGACAAATTGAAATTCTTAAGAAATTTTCATTCTTTGAAGTGGATAGTAAGTATTCTCAGCAAGTAATGGAGGGCGTTAACGGACTTTCATTTCAAGATGAAATAGTTAGTGTAGAGATTTCAAATAGTCCAAAACAGGATAAGAAACCGCATAGAGGTCAAGGAGATCGATTTGATCGTAGAAAAAGTTCTGGCAATAACTATGGTGGAAGTAGTAAAAACTATGGTGGAGACAAGAAAAGAAAAGAGAGCTCTAAACAAAGACGTGCTAAAAAACAATGGTAGTAATACTGTGTCTTAGCTTGTAAGCTGTGAACATTTTAATAAAAGCCTTAATTGTTGGTGTAAGCCAATAATTAAGGCTTTTTTTTAAGATTATTGTTAAGCATACCCTAAATGGATTTAGAAATATCCGCTACCTTATTCTTTTGTGAGGATGTATGGAAGGCAGAATAGCTCCATTGCGATATGAAATCTTTCCCAAAAGGCTCATTAAAGTTTCCTATTATACTTTACTAAATCTCTTTGTGTTGCCTAATATGCTTGTAAATCAAATTAATAGGCGAAGGTTGGCGTCGTCAGCAGAAAGTAAACCTAGGGCTAAATCAAAGGCTTATATCAAATTCTACTTAATAGGTAAATTACCTATAAATATAGGTGTAAGTACTATGAAAATCGCCCTTTTATCGATTACTTTTGCCTTGT
>WGCS01000015.1 GCA_015493685.1 Bacteroidales bacterium | reverse complement strand
TAATCATCCTCATTGTGAGTTAATAATTATTTTTATCATGCTCGTTTCATATATTTATAATTTATTAATCACTAAAAAGATCGATGCAAATATATGTTAATTTTTTGTTAATTATCTAAATTAATTCAAAAAAAAGGTCGATATAAATATCGACCTTAAAAATATAGTAAAAAGTAAACTTCTCGTATTAATAATTTCCAATGGGGCTACCTACACGAGTCATAGCACAGCGGAAACCAATATCATCGGTAGATTGTCTTTCATCGAGGAAACGACGCGTACCAGGACTTAACCAATAAGCTCCATCTTTCCATGATCCACCTTTATAAACTCTAGCATGGTCAGTAATCATGGATGTTTGTCCATAATCATACATTTTAGAGGTCCCATTATTAGCTTTCCAATCGGTCCAATCAGTACTATTATAATTTGAAGCATAGTCTCCATCAAGATAATTAATATTATCAGCCTTACGATAATTTCTTCGCTCAAGATTTTCTTCAATAGTTACATCACGAGTTCTAAGTTCGCCTGGTTCAGCAATAATAAAATCTGAAATCCCTTTCTCAATCTGGGGAGCAACTTCAATGGTTTCTGAAGGATTACTATAAAGCTGATCTTCTAGCAGTTGTGCCATTGCATCAGAAGCCTCTTCGTATTTTCTTTCATCATTAAGCTTAATTATAGCCTGAAGGCCAGAAACTAAACTAGCTTCTAATTTTTTCTCATCAGCATTAGGAGTACGGCTTAAGTTTTGGAAAAAACCTGTTCCCGGTACTCCCGGCTTACCTTGTAACCAATTTAAAATACCTTTGTAATCATATATCGTATTATACAATTTATCAGCAATAGCACCGGTATTATTACGTACGTATGTCTTATAAACATTACCACGGAACGAGTTATAACTATCCATATCTTCAAAAGTAAGCGGACGATATACATCCATCACCCATTCTGAAACGTTACCAGCCATATTATACAAGCCATAATCATTTGGCCAATATGCATAAACGGGAGCAGTAATTGAGGCTGCATCATTTAAATCACCGGCAACGCCCATATAATCACCCCTACCTCGACGGAAGTTAGCTACCATATCACCATAGTTATTAGGATCATCGGTACGGGTTATATGTCCATTCCAAGGATACATACGTCGCTCAACAACACGTTCATAAACTGTGTTCCCGATTAAGCCCAAAGCAGCATATTCCCATTCAGCTTCAGTAGGGAGTCTATATTTTGGCAATAGTATTCCATCTTCCATTCTTGCACGGCGATAGCCACCACCATTGGGAGCAATATCTACCAACTGATGATCTGTTTCATCACCAATACCTGTAATTTCAGGAACTAAATAAGCATCCGTATTAAAATGGTTATCAGCACTGGGGGCATCTTGATAATCAAGGATGCCAAATTCAACAAGAATATACTCATTTACTCGATCTGTTCTCCAAGAGCAATAATCCCTTGCCTGAAGCCAATTTACTCCAACAACAGGATAATCACGATAGGCAGGATGACGTAAATAATAATCCACATAAGGCTCGTTATAGGCCAATTTATCTCTCCATACCAACGTATCGGGGAGTGCTTTTTGAATAATTCTGGGATTTTCGTCAGAATAAACTCTTTTTAGCCAATGAAGGTATTCAAGATAATCTAAATTACGTACTTCAGTCATATCCATATAAAATGAAGGCACAGTAATTCTTCTTGGCTGACTATTCCAGTCATACATTACATCTTGCTCGGTACGTCCCATAACAAAAGTACCCCCTTCAATAAGAACCAGACCTGGGCCTGTTTCTTGTTCCTCATAAGGAGCAACTTGGAAACCTCCATTTTTCGAATCATTATAATTCCATCCTGTAGTAGGTGATTGTTCCTTACCACAGGAAGTAAAAATAACTGTTGAAGCTAGCAACAGTCCCAAAATAAATATACTTTTTCGCTTTATCATAATCATTTAAGATTTATTTTCTAACTAATAACTAAAAAGAAGGGCAATTTATTTCATGCAAGCGTCTTCTTTTTACAGGACAGTTGAAACCCAGAGCAATAGAAATTTCATGAGCCCCTCCGGATGCGCTTCCCAATTGAGAAACGGTAATATCATAACTATATCCAAATTTAAACTTATCATATTCAAAACCTGCTTGTACAATAAGAGCATCACTTCCCTCAAGGAAGTTTCTATACCACAAACCAAAAATCATTGGAGACTTTTTAAAATACGCTCCAAAATTAAATTGGTTGAATGGTCCCTGCTGCATAAACACTATATTTGGCGATATGCTAGGATCTCTGGGATTGATTCTTCTTCCTCTCTTCAATGGAATTGTATAACCCAAATGTGTCGTAATTTTCATCGGAAGATAGCTCACTCCATTGGCAGTAAAAGCAACATTTACAGGCACCATGTGATGCACTGCTACTCCACCATAAAAACGTTTATTATATACCAATAAACCACTGGAAAAGTCTGAACTCATTATACTATATTCACCGTTGGCAGGTCTATGTTCTGCCGTTTGATTAGAGAAACCCCATTTAGGGTTTATCTGATCGGCAAAAGTAAGCTTATCCCAGTCTAAGTGCTTTTGAAAGAAACTCGCCTGTAAACCTGCCTTCAAAAACCATTCTCTACTCAAGCGTATCCTAACAGAATAAATCAATGATACCGTTTGAGTAGTTAAAACTCCCTGCCCGGCACGATCTGAAGTGACTAAAACTCCTAATCCTCCTCCCAACTTATCAAAATGCATGTCGAAACTAGCATTATAAGTTACATATGAACCCGGTATCGAAGGCCATTGATTTCGGTAATTAGTAATAATACGAGGACAAACTTTAGCCCCGGCAAAAGCCGGATTTAAATAAAGCGGATTGGCATAAAACTGAGAAAAATGAGGGTCTTGCGCCTTCATTCCCAGCGATATAAACAATATCATCAATGTAATTATATATGCTCTGTGTCTCGCTATTACCATACTAACTGTTTTCAATTTACAATATTACAAATTATTTCTTATCAATAAACACAAAAAAAACAACAGTTTTTTAATACTTTAACGTGTATTATACCTCGATAAATACAATAAGTTACATTTATCATAGGTTTTTGTCAGATTGTTCCTTCTTTGCTACAAAAGTTAAAACCCACCTATAAAGCTAACTTTCACATACACTATTCTTTTTCAAACATAGTACACCATACTAAAATACCATTTTCATAGTTGTTTCATTATAAAACAAACAACTACGAAGCTTGATCCTCTTAAGCAGCTATAAACGCTCCGATAAAAATGAAAAATATATATTATGCCAGTGCAAGCTTACTAATAATTACTAATGACATTTTCAAATAAAAAACGTTGCATTAATATGTTGGGTATTTTCTCAGTAAACAATATTATATTCCCTTCCCATTAAATTTATAACAATTCATTAGTACCATATTTTTATATGAATTTATACAATAATATTTTATATTTAATGTTATAACCATTGTTAAATGTAGCGCCTTATATTTGGCTGTAATTTATTTTCACTCTAAATATTTCACGCATATTAAGGCAATACTTTGAAATTAAAGAACCCCTTTTTGCTGTAAATGTAAAAAAATTGCAAAAATTTGATTCTTTATTATTTTTTTTATTATGCACAGGAAGATTATTTTTTATGGATATTATAGTTGCTAATAGCCATTAGAAATTATTTTATATTTTAACTATTTTTAGACCACTTTCTAACAAAAAAGTAATGATTAAGACTACAAAAATCCTATTTATCTTTATTATTTTCCTTATAGCTCCTCTTTACAATATAGCACAACAGTCGCATAATTTACCAATATTACTCCACTG
>WGCS01000014.1 GCA_015493685.1 Bacteroidales bacterium | reverse complement strand
ACTCTTAACTTAATGACATTGTTCGCGCACCAGCGGGGGCTAAATTTTGACTTTCTTAATTTAATAATTTTAATACACTGTATCTCAGGTATTTATTAAATTGATAATTGTATTTTTATCCGACAGTAATAAAAATATTTTAATTGGTGTCGTTAAATGGAAGCTAGTGTACTGTTAATGATTTTTTATGTAATTTTGCCCATGCTAAATTTTTAGTAATAAAACGGAATGCCTGATTTTATATATCGTACCAATAGATTGATTAGTAGTATCTTATTCGTATTTTTTGATGGGCTTTTAGAAGTTTTATTTTTCTCAGTTGTCAATGATTAATTAATAAATAGTTATGAAATATCGTTCCCTAATTATTCTTTCCCTTCTATTGCTTACCTATGTATCATGTAAGAAGCTTGATAAGCTTACTCAGTTCGATATGGATTATGATTCTTCTATTACCATTAAATCAACGGTAGGTATTAATCTCCCTTTTAATATTTATACTCCTGATATTACCACTAATTCCGAATCAACCTTTAAATCTAATGATACTCGTAAGGATTTAATTGAGAAAATTGTATTAAAAACATTGCAAATGACAATTAAAACTCCATCTGATGGTGATTTTAGCTTTTTGAAATCCATAGAGATTAAAATTGCTGCCGATGGCTTATCTGATAAAAAAATTGCATGGAACTATGATATTCCTAATAATGTTGGAAATAAATTAAGTCTTCAAACTTCCAGTGACGATCTAAAGGAATATATAATGAAAGATAGTTATAAACTTAAAGTAACAACGACTACCGACAAAATTTTAACTCAGGATCATACCATTGATATTCATTCTGTATTTTTTGTAGATGCCAAAATATTGGGTTTGTAGATAATTTCTTCTTTTTATTATATTAGTTGAATTATGTTTTGAATAAAGATTCCTGCTCCCATCAGAAGAGTAAATATTGCAAAGATAAAACGGAGTTTATCTTGATTCAATCGTTTGGCAAAATAGGCGCCTACAATTCCGCCTACTGCACCACCTGTTGCAAATACAGCACTTACTATATAGTTTATTTCGCGTTGCTGAATGATATAACTGGCTAAGCCAAAAACACCGAAGAGGAAAATAATAAACAGAGATGTAGCTATGGCTTCTTTCATTTTGAGCCTAGCACCAATATATAATGCAGGAACAAGTAAAAATCCTCCTCCAACACCAAAAAAGCCACTTGCTAATCCTGTAATAAAGCCTAAAATAAGAATTTTCTTATAATTTAGTTTTCCTTCTGAGTTAGCTATTTGGGCTTTTGGTTTCTTTTTCTTTATCATTAGTATGCCAATGTAAATCATTAATAATGAAAAGGAAAGAAGTAAAATAGGTCCTTTAAGTTCTTTGTTGATTAGAGATCCTAAATAGGTACTTATGATGCCTGGGGAAGCCATTAAGAAACCGATCTTAAATTTTACCAACGATTGCCTCATATACGAAAATGAGGAGATAAGAGAAGTAGCGCCAACGGCAATTAGTGAAGTAATAATAGCAAGGTGAATGTTTTCGCCAACAAGATAAACCAATAATGGTACTGCCAATATAGAGCCTCCGCCGCCGGTTAAGCCAAGTGCTCCACCTGATAAAAGCCCACTGATAAATGCATAAATATAATGTATTATTGTCATGCTGTTTTTTCGTATATTGAATTTAGAATACCTAAATACACTTTATTTATATGAGTTAGTGTACTATCAGTCAAAAATGCAAATATAGTTAAGTTGGCCATAGGTGAAAAATATTTTGTGCCTTTAGGAGAAAAGTCCTTTATTAATATACCTTTTTTTCAGGAGGGGATTTTTATTCCTTTTATTAGGTCTCCAATCAAAAGAGACTTCTTCTTTCTGTAGAACTACTACCTTGTTTCTAATGTTGTATTGCTTTAAATAATAGGCGTTACCAAATAGAGTAATAATGGCAATAGCCAGAATTAGTAATCGTATAAACTACTTAGTATAAGGCGAATAATATATTTATTGCAAAGTGAAAGTAACTAGGCGTATTCTAATTGGAATTAACAATTAGTCTTTTAAAATATGTTCTGTTATCCTCTGTGCTTGCCCTAAGTAAATAAATGCCATCTTGGAGCTTATTTCCCAGTTCAATAGTGTATTTATTGCCTGATGATATTCCTCTTATTTTAGTAGAATAATGAACCTTTCCAAGATAATCGGTAATGACAAGTCGTATCGATTTAGTGTTAAGATCAATAAATTCTATTTGAAGATTATTATTTCTTGCCATTGGATTAGGATAAACCTTCAAATAGCCATTTTGCGTTGATTGATATTCTAAAGACTTATTGTAGTTAATAGAAACAGTATTAGAATAGGAATATTGTCCATTAAAATCGGTTTGTCTTAATCGGTAATAGGAGATGCCTTGTAGTGGTTTTGGGTCGATTACTGAATAGTTAATAATAGTATTGCTATTACCTGCGCCATCAACTCTTGTAACTTCTTCCCAATTCTTTAAGTCAGAACTTCGTTCTATTGCGAAGTAATTATTATTAATTTCAGAGGCTGTGGACCAGCGTATATCGACTATGTTTTTGTCGATGCTTGCACTAAGAGAAAGGAGCTCTACCGGTAGCGATGAAGAAGATGCTCCCAGAATAAATTGGGTGCCACTTGCGGTAGTTGTTAATTTATTATTGGTAGTATCCAGCGAAGCATCAGTATTTGTCCAGTTGGCATCGGCATTATTTGTTCGTTTAAATAGCAATAGATTACCATCATAGAACACATAAGGGTTGTTGGTATAGTCATAATTGGCAGTGTAGCTGGCAGCGTCATCATTAACTTTAAATACGCCAAAGTACCTATTGTTAATTCCCAAACCTTGAATCCCGGATGCTGTACTTGGTGCCGCATTAATGCTGTAAATATGAACTCCATTTGGATTTCCTGACATATTGCTTATTTCCAAGCTTTCTCCAGCACAGGTAGAATGGCTTAGCGTAACTCCTGACCAATTTGAAGTGTAAATATAGGAGCTTTCATCGCCTATTGGTGCGCCTGATACTGTCCGTGTAGCTCCGTTATAAATGGTGCCATTTATTAAATTTCTTGACAAATCTGTTGCCACTGTTCCTGAGCTTCCGTCAAATCGATAATAGGCAGCCAATCCGCTTTCTGTTCCATAGATCTTTTTACACATATTATCTCTTATCTGAGTTTGTGTTCTCGCTGTATTCCATATTCGTACTTCATCAATTTGGCCTTTATAATTACCTGCATACCCTTTTCCAATATTCCAGAGGTTAGTTCCACTTGTTGCAGAAGAATATGTGGCGTCAACCTGATTGGTTAAAACTCCATTAATATACCAGTTTAACTTCATATTAGTTAAGTCACGGACTATGGCAATATGAGTCCATTTATTGAGTGTTAATGCAAAACCATTATTAATTCCTTGATGATCTCCTGAGTTTTGGCCACTTGTCCCGTAATAATAGTTTAAAGTGCCATCGGTCTCTTGAGTTATTGCTCCTTCTCCACCATAGGCTTTTGCAATGGGGTTTACTCTATTTGAAAAGTCGGTGGGATAGAGCCACATTTCCAGCGTTTGATTGCCCGTAAGTTTCAATTTATCGGGATTCCCAAGTTCAACATAATCATCGGTGCCGTCGAATGATAAATCGTTTTCTGATCCTCCCGCCTGATCAATAAAAACAGTGTCTTTACCAATACAACCTGATCCATTTTCAACTTTAACCGAATATTTGCCTTCTGAAGAAACAGAGATAGTTTGGCTGCTTGCACCAGTATTCCATAGGTAACTAGAATATCCACTTCCTGGATCTAAGCTGATGGAAGTAGTTGTGCAACCAAGGCTGGCATCATTTCCTAAATTGGGGACAGCACTATTATCAATAGTAGCAGTAACTGTTGTTCTGGAGCTCTCACATGTGGGACAATGATAATCAATACTAGAGCTTACCCAGTCATTGGCATTGTCCATATTGGTTAGTGTTCCATCAATATTATTAGAGGTTAAATCGCTTAAAACTGAAGAATTGGGACCGTCGTTAAATTTATAATAAGCAACTAAACCGCTTTCATTACCTGCTAAACAGACATTCATATTGTCTTGAATTTGTGCCTGTGTCCTTGCGGTATTCCATATTCTCACTTCATCAATTTTTCCCATATAGTTTTGCACATATCCTGCCGCTATCATAGCATTATTGCTTCCTGCTGTGGCTGCAGAATAGCTAGCATCAGTTTGAACATCTAAGACTCCATTAATATACCAAGATATTTTCATGGCAGTTAAATCCCTGACTACTGTAATATGAGTCCATGTATTAAGTTGTAATGCAGTGTTAGAAGAAACTCCTTGATAGGGAGAACTATTTCCTCCATTAGTACCATAATAATAAGTCAAGCCACCGGAAGTCTCTTGAGTAATAGTACCCTCTCCTCCATAGGCTTTAGCATAGGGGTTTCTTCTTTCAGAAAAATCGGTGGGGTAAAGCCACATCTCTATGGTCATATCGCCGGTAATTTGCAAAGCTGTAGGATTCCCCAATTGAATATAATCGTTTGACCCATCAAAATCAAGGGCGTAGTTTTCTTCTGCTGCCGCTACATAGTAGTCTGTTGTTGCCGAAATAACAGGAGTATTGTAAATGGATCCACTTGCCAAAAAATTTCCTCCGCTGGAGGCATCATACCAACTATAATATCCCGATGAACCGGAAGCCCCTAACGCAACACTACTTGTTTGCATATTACATCCATTCGTTGCCGTAGGGGCAGTGGTTGGACATTGAGCGTTTATGGTTAGCGAAAAGAATACAAATAAGCCGGATAGGAGTACTTTAAAAATAAAATTATGATTCATAATGTACGTTTTTCGTTTAATATTTTGATGATGAGAACTTCTTTGTTGATTGTTGGAGGCTTAAAATGCGATACTTATTCAACTTTAATTGAATAAGTATTGAAAATATATTATTTCCAGTTAATGCTATTGGCATTGGAGCAATGGAAAATAATATATTATTTTGTAATAGTTGTTTATAGTAAGATACTTACT
>WGCS01000013.1 GCA_015493685.1 Bacteroidales bacterium | reverse complement strand
GTATTTATTCTAAATAAAAGTGGAGTGACAAATGGGGTGACAATTAGAAAAAGACGACTATAATGCGGAAATTCAGTGAATTAGTAGTAATACATCAAGATGCAGACTTCCATTAATTATAAGTTAATGGTCATCTGTTTACTAAAATAGTTTAACTTTGTTGTACAAAATTTATTAAATATCACTTAACATCTCCTATTAAATGGGCAAAAAGCGGTTTCTGTTTCTTTTTTTTTCACTTATTTTTTCAAGAGTTATTCTTGGTCAGGATTTACGAAAGCAGGAAATCCCAAAGATTAATAGAGACAGTGACTCTCTACGGAATATTGCGCTTTCCTATTATTTTTCGAATAACGATTCTTCCTTATTCTACTTCAATAAGATATTAGAGCATGCCATCCTTATTAAAAATAAAAGTATAGTGATGGAAAGCTTATCTAGACTTTCGATGCTATTCAATCGGCAAGGTAGAATGGATACGGCTATTGTATTGGCCTACCAGGCCATTGAAGTAGGAGAGCAATATCATTACGATACGCTTTTGGCTGAAACCTATTTACGTCTTGGCAATTATTATTTTAGCCTTCGAAAATACGATAAAGCCGTTGATTTATATTATAAAACCATAGGCTTGAATTTACCTAATACTAAAAATGCAGCTTTGGGGGCCATTGGTCAGGTTTTTATGAAGAAGGGCGAGTTGGATTCTGCACAGTATTATTCTGAGAAGGCTCTATACTACTTTACGCACTTGGATACGAATTCCACGGAGGCTATTTATAATAGCGCTTCTTTTTATGGCTCCTTGGGGATTATTGCTTTTCAGAAAAACGAATATAAAAAAGGAATCTATTATCTTGAAGAGTCTTTGCGACTTTTGCACAAAGTCAATAATGCGCCCAATGAAATTTCAGCTTTATTGAATCTTTCCATTGCCTACGATTACCTTAAAAAACCTTCGAAAGCCCTTGATGCATTGCATAAAGCCATTTACTTATCCGATTCCATTGGTAATAATAAATATAAGTTAAAATCTTATAAGGTGATGACAGAGCATTTTGTGGAAATTGGACAGTTTGAAAACGCCTATTATTCAACCACTCGATATCATGCTTTGCAGGATAGTTTGGACAAAGTGGATTATAATAAAATTATCTACGAAAACGAATTGAAATATAATACGCGCATTCAGGAAGAAAAGCAAAAGCGAATTCTTGCAGAAGAAAAACAAAAGCAAATCGTATTATGGATTACTATTATCGTTTCATTTCTGGCATTTGTAATGATTACCCTTATGCTGTATCGTCGAATTCAGCATATGTCGAATGAACGAAAGAGATTAAATGACAAAACCGATTCGATGCAGTTGAAACTAAGCGAGGCCAAGGAGCAGCTTTCGGAGCTTAATGCGCATCTAGCAGAACAGAATAAGCAATTTTTGATATTGCAAAAAGAAGTAGATGCCGGCAAGGCAAATGATGTTCCAAAGACCTTGGAAGATTTGGAGAAAATAAAGATCTACAGAAACGAAGATTGGAAAAAATATTTAGAAGTCTTTCAGCTGTTATATCCCGGTTTTTTTAAGACTATTCTTATGCAGTTTCCAAAGCTTAGCGAAGGAGATAAACGGCAATTGATTATGATAAAACTAGATTATTCAAAAGCTAAATCGGCTGAGATATTGGGTATTACCGAAGGGGCTGTTAAGCGTGGCCGGCAACGATTGTCTAAGAAATTGGGCTTGGATGATGTGACGCAGTTTAAGGGTTTTGTTGAGGAGAATTAGGAGGCTTGGTCTTGATACATTTTTTAATTCGGTCGCTTTGCTCTCTCTAAAAAAAACACTCAACCTGGCGCCGGAGCTTGTCTCTTAGGTTTAGGCTTAGTATATTTGTTTGGTGTTGGTTTCCTTAGAATTTAGAGGATTACCATAGACGAGAATTCGCATTGCTCGCTTATATTTAACTCGTTATCTTGTTGGTGTTGAAATTATAACTCACCAATAAGAATCCATGACTATCCGTGTCATCCGCGTACTAATTAGAGTTTGCTGACTATCCAAAAATAGTATAGTTATTAACTGATATTCAATAATATATATATTGATAATATTAAAGAAATAAGCAGACTCGACTTACCCCAGTCTAAATAAAAAAAATACTTCACCCAATGTAATGAGTGAAGTATAAAAAATGAAAAAATGAGATTTATGTGTATGTATCTATCCTCCATAATAATAAGCCAGGCGAATACCACCCCAATGATACTCTTGGGCGATATTAAAGTTGGCTTGGATATCAAATTTTCCTAGACGAATACCTACTGCCGGAGTAACTCCCCAACGATTTACACCAGTGAAATATCCTCCACGACCTTCAATATAAAAAACTGAAACCTTAGCTCTTAAGCCGGCCGTAAACTCCCAAACCGACATATTAGGATGATCGGTATGAGTATTGCCTGACTGATCAATCCATGTTCTTTTAGGTCCCGAAAAATCATTCCAACCTAAGTCGAAACGAGCAGCTAAAAACTTATTAAAGTTGTAATCAATGTTTCCATAAATTCCTATGGAATGTGAGTAAATCTCCATATTCCCTACCGGGAATCCTACGCTTAATGAGTTTCCAGATTTCCAACCACTGTCTTGTGCTTGTACTTTGTTACCTATTGTTCCTAATGTTAGTATTAGGAGAATTGCAAATACTTTGTAAATTGTTTTCATAATTGTTTGATATATAAATTAAAAATAATAGCCAATTCTTACTCCTGCCCATTCTTTTTTACCTGCAAATACATAGTTTACTTGAATATCCAATTTCCAGACAATAAAGCCTACTGCAGGTACATATCCCCAAGAATCGATACCGGTAAAATAACCACCTCTTCCTTCAATATATGCAGGACCAACATAAGCACGAAGTCCGGCTGAAAATTCCCACATTGACATATCAGGGCTTTCTTTATGAACTGTACCTCCTTGATCTATATATTTTCTCTCCGGTCCTGAAACATCACTCCAACCAATGTCCATTCGTGCTGCAAAATGCTTATTGAAATTATAATCAATATGAGAATTGATACCAAATCCATACTCGTATTTTGATAAGTCTTTTACGGGTTTCATATACGATACCGAAGAATATAATCTTAATGGAACAACTTCATCTGAGCTGCTTTGAGCAAAAATATTTGATTCCAATCCAAGAAGTAATACGATAATTGATAATACTATTTTTTTCATACTATTTTGTTTAATTAAATTTAAAATCAGAATAGATTTCTTCCGTTGTTATGGTTGCAGTGGAACCCAAAAGCAAGGCCTTGGTCTCTATACTTTCTTTTGTTACATAATATTGTTTACTACTTTTATCATACGACAGTTTAATATTAATCAGCATGCTGGTAACATGGAAAATCTTGATATTAAAAGCTTCCTTACTT
>WGCS01000012.1 GCA_015493685.1 Bacteroidales bacterium | reverse complement strand
CCTTATAATAACTCGATTATTATTTTTATTAATCCCTTCAACATTTTTAGGATTACTAAAACATTAATAATGACTATGAAAGATAGTTTGGTGTAAGTTTAAGATAATTACAATCATTCCACTTGCTAGAATATAATTTTTATATTATCTTTGACCAATAATTTAATCACTAAAGATAATTTTTTTCTATGAACGAGATACTTGTTGCTGTAGATTTCTCGAAATCTTCGGTTAATGCTTTAGCGCACGCCATTGGCCTTGCCTCTCGATTTAAATCGAGAATGATTTGGGTGTGGGTTGAGAATAAAAATTCAATCCGACATTTAGCAATTTCAGAAAAAGAGGATATTAGTAAAACGGTGGAGAGAAAATTTTCTGACCTTAAGGATACTTTTAAAAATGATATTGATTTGGAACAAATCACAACAATAGCATCAAAAGGACTAACTACAAAAACTATTTTAAAAATTTCCTCAGAGCAGATGGTAGATTTTATAGTAATCGGAACGCATGGCTCTCAAGGGTTTAGAAAATTATTAATGGGCAACAATGCCAGAGATATCATTACAGGAGCTAAATGTCCCGTATTGAGTATTCGCCTACATCGTGATTTAAAACGAGAACTCAAACGAATCATTTTACCAATTGACAGTTCATTGGACACACGGCAGAAGCTACCAATAACAACAAAAATCGCACTTGCATATAATGCAGAAGTCCACCTTCTAGGCCTCTATTTCTCAAATATAGACAGCCTGCGACAAAGGGTAAATAGCTATATTGAACAAACAGAAAAATACTTATTAAAGAGTGGAGTAACTAAGATTGTCACCCATATAACTACATCAAAAAGCGGAGCTAGAACAATTATTAATTATGCGATTAAAGTGGATGCAGGATTAATTTCTACAATGCTCGACACAGAAAACCTCACCTCTGATATATGGTTAGGTTCACAAGCACAACAATTAGTCAATCAATCGCCCATACCTATATTAAGTATTACAAATAAAAACTTACTACGGAGGAGACCAATATTCTAAATACAAGCTTACATTTAAGCAACATAATATTCAGCCGACAGAAAAATTAAAATGATATTAACGAACAAGTTTATAGCTTGTTATAAGCCTTGGAAATTTTATTGGCAACAGACTGAAATTCTTCAGTAGAAAATTTGAGTTTATCTCTTTTAAAATCCATATCATAAATACTATTGATAGGAATAATATGAATATGAGTATGAGGAACTTCTAAACCAATGACAGTAATACCAATACGTTTACAAGGCACAACACTTTCTACTGCTTTTCCTACTTTTTTTGCGAAAGTCCAAAGCCCTGTATAAGTTTCCCCATCCAAGTCAAAAATATAATCAACCTCATTTTTGGGAATAACGAGTGTATGACCTTGAGCCAAAGGATTGATATCTAGAAACGCGAAAAAATCTTCTGTCTCGGCAACTTTATAGGAAGGTATATCCCCCTTAACAATCTTAGAAAAAATACTACTCATAATTATAAACGTTCAATTTTGACAATTTCAAACTTCATAATCCCGGCAGGCACACTAATTTCGGCAATATCACCTACTGATTTACCCAAAATTCCTTGTGCTATGGGCGAACTAACTGATATTTTGCCATTTCGGATATCAGCTTCTTTTTCAGGGACAAGGGTATAACTCATCTCCTTTTTATTGGTAACATTTCGAAGCGTTACTGTAGATAAAAGCAAGGCTTTTGAATCATCAATTTTAGACTCATCAATGATTCTAGCATTTTGAACAATAGTTTGCAATTTAGAAATTTTAAGTTCCAATAAGCCTTGGGCCTCTTTAGCCGCATCGTATTCTGCATTTTCAGATAAGTCGCCTTTATCTCTAGCTTCGGCAATTTGCTGAGAAATAGCCGAGCGTTGCACGCTTATTAATTCAGTCAATTCATTCTTAATTCTCTCTAGTCCTTCTGCTGAAAAATACTGTGTTTCGGCCATAATATAATTATTTTTTTAAAATGGAATTCTATTTCAATTATCATTTAACTATTTCAATTACTTATAGTTTTGCATAAAGACCATCGGCATATAGTAAATTTACCAAGATAAGTTAGATACAAAAAAATAGAATAATGATTTCAATAGTAAACTAAATAATAAATCAGAAGACTATAAAATAGTCTTCTGATTTTAAGGTGACAAAAGTAATAAAAATATCAATGTTTTGTCAAAGTATATTTTAAGAGTATCTCTACAAATGTAGTCTAACTCCAATACTATGCACCCCTGCAAAAGGGTTAGTAGTTTGGTATGCATAATCTATGGAAAAACCGGCTTCATCACCTTTGTTAAATGGAGCTTCAATGGATATTCCCATGGCAAAACCTGTCAATGCATTAATCTTCTTAGAAGTATTAAGGAGATCATTTTCGTAAGTATAACCACCCCGTAATACTAAATACTTGCTCCATCTTAATTCAACGCCAACAGAATGCTGATCGTTAGTAAAGGAATTAGAAGTAAAAGTATAAGAAGGAATAAGTTTAATATTATCTGATAAAATCAAATCATAGGAAACACCAATACGAATTAAAGTAGGCAATTCGAATCCGGCAGAACGTTGCTCAACAGTAAGGGCATTAACCTGACCGGGAACAAAACCTCTAAAAGAAAGACCATCACCGGTATATTTCATATTAGGACCAACATTTTTGAGTGCAACACCGAACTTAAATTGATCGTGTTTACCGGTAACATACTGAATACCTGCATCAATAGCAACAGTAGAAGCTTTTGTAGAAGACGTAGATTCACTAACTATTTTAACGGTAACACCGGCGTAGATACTATTGGAGAAAGCCTTAGCATAAGAAATATTAACATTACTCTGCTTAGGAGAGAATGTACCTATTCCACCCTCCGGCTGACTTACTGTAGTAATAGGAATATCACCAAAAGAAAGCGACATAACCGACAACCCCAAAACGCCCCCTTCTTTACCTAATTTTTGTGTAATTCCAAAACTTGAGATACTAGTACCTGTACCCACAAGCCATGATGTATGTGCAAAGATAAGTTCTGTAGAACGTGTTCTGGCAATACCTGCAACATTTAGAAACTGGGCCTCTAAGCCACTAATATAAGCAGAATTAGATCCACCAAGTCCACTACTTCTAACCCATGGATTAATCAATAACTGACCAGCACCTGCTTCTCCTACACGATCTTTATTTCCGGCAGTAGCTGTCTGTCCGGCAAAGAGTGCAAACACAAGACTAATCATCAAAATTTTATAAACTTTTCTCATTATATGAATTGTTTTGAGTTTCTATAAATTAAAATGCATTTAAATCAACTGGACGAAGAACGCCAAACCATTTAATCACCTTCTCCCCAATATTTGGAGCATCAATATGAATAAAATAAACACCACTAGCAATTGGAATATTGGCACTATTTTTCAAATCCCAATCAAGATAAGTATTGGTTTCGTCTTTTTTAAATCGACGCACTAAAATACCATTGGTAGAATAAATACTAACAGTACAGAGCTCCGGCAGATTAGTAATTCTAACTCTATTATCAAGCTGATCGGTTTCATACTTAGAAAATGCATAATAAGGGTTAGGCACAGCTCTAATCAAATCCAAAGCACTCTTGGCTTGAGAAAGATTATTCTTAATGGTAGCTATATTACCCGTATTAAATGAATATGCAGGGTAATGATCGTTATAGCCGGGATCTGTCATAGTAGGATTCTTCATACTCCAAACGCCTTGTTTATAAGGATAATTGACTCTTAATCGAACAGTAGCATCATTTTGTAACCATTGTTCACCTTGAATAGCCATTGGAATACTTGTCCACATAATTTCTCTGTGTACTTGCATCAGTTTAATACTATTGGGATTCCCTTTCAAATGATTATATAACCACTTGCCTTTATCATAAGCAGGGCAACCGTTAGCATCGGGGGAATGACGTAAGATATATAAGAAATGTTTTCCACCCATCAATACTCCACCTATAGGGGTAGTAAAATGTGATGTAGGATTAAACTTCATATCGCGACCATTTTCTCCAACCAACCAAGAAGATTCACCGAACATAATATTCAAACGTTCACCACTTTCAAGACTGATAGCATAACCCGGGAACCAGCCCATACCTTTTTCAGCAATATAGTTTGCCGCATCAGGATTAGAGTCTTGTGAACCTGAACCGCTAACAGCATAATTACCCTCTTTATCAATGGAATTATGTGCTCTCAAATGGAATTTTTTAACTCCACCTTCACTGGCAGTAGGATCATCACCTGTTTCAACAACAACACACCTTGTCCATTTACTCTTATCACTAGTAAATACAACATCAACACTCTCAGTAATAGATATCTTATACGTTTTATGAGTAGCAGTACCGGCAGGTCCATTCTTATATATTGAAGCTAATCGATATGGTGCCCAAGTTGCTCCAATAACTTTTTCAAAAACCTCTGCAGGATCAATCCAAGGCATTGGAGAAGGATCATAGTCATTATGAAATGACTTGTTTTTATCATCCAATGTTCCAGAGCGAATCCAATTAAATTCACTTGGGGTTGAAGGATTTAAGTCCGGCATTCCGTCAATATCCGGAAAACCGCCTAACCAACGATGTGAGCTATCTTGATATACAATTTTAGCTGAAATAAATCCATTTGAAGGAAGAGAAGTCTCACCAACACCTTTATTTTGTTTAATGGTAATACTTAAACCTTCATCCAATAATAATTGCTCATTACTTATTGAAATATTTGTTTCAGAAGTATCAACAATAAGTTGCCCATTCTTATACAATTCCCAAGAGGCCGTATCAATACTTGAATTCTGCGGATGCAGAAACTTAAGAATATATTCGGCGTTTTCTACATTAAGAGGATCAATAACTTTAACATCAATAGGTCCATGCCCATTTGTGTATTGCACTTTAACTACTGCGTTATCTGCAAGTATTTTAGCTTTAGTTTTATCAGTAAACTCAAGTTCATTACCTCCATTACCACGTCCATCAAGGCGGGTAATAACTGGACCGGCACCATACGCTGCGCCGGCAATTGTACCGGAGGCTTCAGGATCAGGAATATGAGGAATAACCGTATGAACTTTTATGGCTCCCGTAGCTGATTTTCTTCCTGCAAGGTAAGTCTTCTTCTGCCCTAATAATCCATTAAGATAGCCGGGGTCTTGAGAATAAACAGCATAATTATTAGCAGAATAGGCGATGGCAACGAAATAATATTTTTTATTATTAACCAATCTTACATCTCCTGTAGCAAATTTGTCTTCAGTAATCTTAAAGGAATGTGAAATACCTTTATTGTTAGCTTGAACCATCAACTCAGGAACATTACCTCCTATTTTATCATTCCAAACATAATTCACTAAATTCTTAACAGTATCCTTCAAATCGCATTCAGCAACCAAACGCGCTTTATTAGGATCGCGTAATTGTGAGACAGAAACCTCTGAGTTTGCCAACTGATAAATTTGATATCCTTGGAAATGATAATAAGGATCATAATGTGTTGTATCATTATTCAATGCTGAAATTGTAACATCTTCTTCTTTATAATTCTCATCACTATTATTGGACGATTGTAAATTTTTAAGATACAGAATTATTGTTCTATCAAGTTCTTGAGTAACCACTTCCGGCGCATCAGGACCATCCAATACTTTAAAACAGTTGTTAAATAAAGCTTGGGCTTTATCATCTACTTGACGAAGCAATTGCACTGAAGCAAAAGGACCACCGGCAGAAGCACGAGCCCAAGGAATACCAACGGTAATATAATTAATAGCCCCTGACTCTAAAGTAAACTCCCCTGCAGACTGCATAAAACGACGATCACCGGGAGCATTATTAGAAGTCTCCTCTGTCCATTTTTTAGGACTTGGAGTAACGCCACCTGTACCCCAATCACAAGGATCGGTTAGGTCAGGAAACATAAAATCACAAATAGGTCCACCCGTATTGTGTGCATCACCACCATAGGTCATTCTTGTTCCATCTTTCCAGATACCACGTAAAAACTGATAGTATTCCGGGGCCAAGGTCGGATCTTGAGTAGCACTAGTACCAAAAGGAGGACGGTTGTGATACACAAATTTTCTCATTCCAAAACGTTCATTATCGATGATAGAGTCACCGAAGTTAACCCCATTGATACTTTCATCACAAATTTGAACGTGATTGGAATCATATTTTGGATTGTCAATTCCATCGGGATCCATATAAGGTCCTTGAAAGAAATCGACACCAACAGCAGGTGGTTGAATACCATATTGATTTTTCTTACCATTACCATCAACGGCTTTACCATTATAGCAATATCCTAAACCTCTACTCACATCACAACCTACATAATCATCATCAGAATATCCTAAATCCGTATCAACCCATTGACTAAAATAAGTATTTGTCAAACGATATGTTGACCTATTGATAATCTCATAGGAATAAAAAGTCATATTATTAATTTCGTCATTGGTAGAGAATGCAAACGCTTGAGCTCTAATTTCAACACCAATAGCATTACCTTTTGATTCGGTATGAATATTCCCATTATCGTTAAAAATCCACCAAACAGTTTGGTCTCCTTTCAGCACCTGGTCCGCAAGAATACCTCCTTCTGGAGTTTTCTCATAGTAATAATGACCATTAGCATCTTTTGATGGCTTACAAAGATGATTTGTAATATCATAATAAGGATATTCACCTTGTTGCCATTCGTAAAGGCCATCGTGATTAAGATCAACGAAAGGCGCGAGCCACTGACTCTGACCACGAGCTACATCACCGGTAGTGGGCCAGTTTTTAATAATATCGGGTACGGTATAGTCAGGATAATTAGGATTATTATATTTTAAACGAAAATCATCCACTTCCTGACGAGTAATAACAAAGAGTTTATCATACTCAGCACAAACATCAGCAGTAATACTAGCAGTTCCATCTGTAGTTAAAGGTCCAGGCCAATAATCATTACCGTTTCCTCTATATCGTTGAAATGCACCTTTTAGCTGACCGTTAACATCGGTACCACCTAGCCATAAGGAACCGGAAAACATGGATGTTTTAGTAGATCCTTTGGGTATCTCATACTTCGATATTCCCTGTAAATCCCACCACATATCACCACCAGTCATAATTCGGGCACGCACATTATTAATATTAACTTCGGAAGAAGCTTTTGCTGGCAAACAACCTGCTGCAGCTCCGGTTCTAGCTTTAGAACTTTTTCTCGCCCCTCTTTCATTATCATGAATATTGCGGGCAAAAATATTTCCGCTAATAAACAAAGCGATGAGGCTAAGGGCAAATATGCTAATTAATTTCTTCATAATTGAAATATTATTTGTTTCGTTTTAGAAGTTAAAGATTACACCTAAACGTATTCTTCTTGGATAACTATAATTATATGGATTATTAACTCTTACTGAATAAAGATCTTTAAATGCTTGTGGATCATTTTTGGCATAGATTGATGATTGATATTCTGCTGCTGATAAATATCCATCATCATTGGGGTTACCGGTATAACGATAAACACTAATAATATTTCTAGCGTCAAAAACATTAAGTACTTGTAGATAAACATTTAAATAATGTGGATTTTTCTTACTACCTTCTTTTCTTTTGAAATAAAAATCTCTGTCAATTTTCAAATCCATCCTATATTGCCAAGGCAAACGCGATCCATTGATAGAACCTTTTAGGACCGGACTATTACCACCAAGTATAGCACTTGTTACATTACTCTGACGGCTGTAAGGAACGCCACTACCACCGGAGAATACCGCATTAAATCCGGTACTTTCAAGAATACGAATTACCTTAACTTTATCCGTTCCTTTTATTCTTCGCGTAATGGTAGGTCCATTGTATTTTTTTCCTCTACCATATCGGTAATCAGTAATAATATTAATGGTATGATTTCTATCCTCATTAATAGGATTAAGAGTACGAAGATTAGGTTGACCTGAAGTTACAAGATTAATCCCTGAGGTAGCGCTAGAACCTGTGGCATTGGCAAATTGAAGGGTATAACTTGCACGCATCCACAGATTTTTAGTTCTTCTCAATTCATAGGTAAGGGTAAAACCTTTTGTTGTGCCAAAGTCCACATTATTATACGAAATATAGGACACAGGATAAGCATCAGTATAGCGATATACTTGAATCTGGTCTCTATTTTCGCGGTAATAGGCAGAAAATTTAATGGATGAAGAATTTGTTAATTTCTGTTGGAAACCAAGTTCATAATCAGTAGTTCGCTCAGGACGAAGATTAGGATTATTAATTGCTATATTTCCCACCTGATTAATAAAATAATAATCAAGCATTGGAATTCTATTTCTATCTCCTGTGGGACGTGAGGTTAACACATCGTAATGGGCAAAAAACAAGGCCTCATCCGAAATAGGAAATGAAAATGAAATACGTGGTGAGAATGTATTTTGCGGATTATAATCTTTAAAGGCAGTAGCCTTAACCGTTTTACTATTTGGATCCACAAGGTAAGGAGCAATTCCTGAGGCAGTCTCAAGACTTGTTGGATCTCCAACTTCGGTTCCTTTTGAATTATACCAAGTACTCCCACTGCGATACCCAACAATAGAAGAAGGATTATTAACATCATTAACATAAACAACATAATCTTGACCCATATTACTTGGGATGGTACCAAACTCACCGGGCTTAATTTCTTTAACTGTCTTCGCTTGAGCAAATAGGTAAGGATCTTTAAGTACTTTCTGGTTAGCATCGAAGCGATCGAAACGTAAGCCAACAGTAAAAATCAAATCATTAATAGCAAATCTATCTTGTAAATATCCGGCCACATAAATTGGTTCATAAGCACCAATAACGCGAGTATGATTTCCTTCACTATTTATTTCATTAAAAAAGTCATCAAAAGCGGGACGTCCTTTTAACTTATTGCCATAAGGATCATAGCCATAGTAATCAACATAAGGTTTACCACTATTTAACAATTCATCGGCGCTGAACATATTCATACTAAAGGTACTTGGGTCGTAACTATCAATATCAATCCACTGAGTACCATCTACGGGTAAACCCAATTTTTTTCTTAATTGTTTATCAAAATAAGCTTGGGTATTAGCATCATATAAACGATTATAATTAATTGTATCTTGAAAAACTCCATTAGCATCTTTAACTAATATGGGATGAGCATAATCCAATTGCAAAATATGCCTATTAGTAATACCACGCATTAAAGTCCATAAACCTGCAGGATTATAATTTACACCGGTTTCTTTTCGTTGTTCGTATTGTAATCCAAACTGCAACTCATGGTCTCCCACGTCTGCTGAACCACTGGCATTAAAGCCAAAACGAGAATCATCAAAAACAGCATACCCATTATAAGGTGTTCCGGTATTCCTAAACAAACCACTTCGACTATCTCCATATACAAAATTAGGCAACTGACCATTCAGAAGTGCTCCCCCATTTTGTACGGCAAGAATATTTCTATAAAAAGCATTCCCTTGATATAATGAATAGTATTGATCGGTGTAATTAGATAAATTAGGATTGATTTCAGATCGTTGAAATTCGTATAAAGTATCTCTGGATCCATTGTGAATATATACATTGGTGAGACCTGCCACGGTATCATTTCCCAATTCATACGATTTTACTGAATGCGTTGTAAATTTACCAACATATCCATAATCAAACAAATTATCACCATGGTGAGGGTTATATATATTAATGGTATTTCTTGAATAATCAGCTTGCAAACTATAATACACATTTTTAACAATTGATTTACTCTCTTTGGCAGTAGGAAATCGCTGTGTAAATTTACCATAAACGCGCCAAGTTTGATCTTTTCTTTCCCCATTATTATCGGGATTAAACAAGGTATTTAGGGCAGACCATTGAGCTCGTTTACTCCAGTTGAAAGAACCCCCAAAACTAAGATTAGTATTTTCTGTTGTTCTCACGTCAATTTTACCGGCAAAGCTGGCAGACATACTTTGAGCATTAATTCGAGTATGGTGATTAACTAGGTCATCACTATGGATATATTCGGAATTAGGAAACGACCCAAAACCGGTACCTGTTGGACGCACAGGATTCTTCCGAAGATAGGCTAATTTTTGGGCATTAACCTCATAAGTACCTCCTGCTGCCGGACGATTATCAACGATATAATTGCCTTCTCCTGAAATAAAGAATCCCAATAGTGAAGTTGATTTGGTAGAATCTTTACCTTTAATAAGCGGACCGTTAACGCTAAAGCCAGCCATATTATAACCATATCCATCTAATAGTTCAGAAGTAGCTCCCTCTAAACTGGCACCAAAAGTACGCGATGGCCCTTTGGTAGTAATATTAACAATACCACCCGTAAGGTCACCATACATAGCGGGAGTTCCACCGGTGATAACAGCTACCTGATCAATTGCTGAGCTGGGTAATGTGGAAGAACCAATTACTCTTATTCCATCAATATAAGTAGCAGTACCATCAGGACGTCCACCACGCATACCACCCATTTTACCATTCTCATTAGAAAACACACCACCTACAGTAACGGCAACAGCATTTGCTGAGCGACTAGGCATTTTAGAAATTTCTTCCGATGTCATTGTACTTCCTGAAGAAGTCTGATCCTTGTCAATAAGAGGAACTTTATATTCTACCACTTCAAAAACGTCAAGATTTGTAGCCGAAGATTCCAATTCAATATTTAAGAAACGAATCTTATTGGCGTTAATGATAACCCCTTCATACAGTTTCTTTTTATAACCAACATAACTAACTTTAACGTTATATTTCCCCGGTTGAATTGGTTTAATTTTATATTTTCCATCAATATCAGTTGTTCCTCCATTGACTACTTTACCTCCAAGTTCAACAACAACATTTGCAAATGGGATTGGCTCTTTAGAATCCTTATCGGTAACTTTACCTTGTAGTGTTCCAGATTGAGCATAAGCAAAAACTGAAGCAAACAGAATCATGGTTGACAATAGTAACTTTCGAATCATAGACTTAATTTTATGTTATTTATAATTCCTGTGCATTTAAAGGCCTCAAAAATAAAAAAAATACTCTTATGTTTAACGTAATTTAACAGCTAATAAATTCTATATATAAGGTGGATTAAGAATTGCCTCATAGAGAACAGCTTTTTTCAAGTCAAAATCAGTAGTTTCCATTCCATTTTGAGGCTTATTTGTATCAATTCCAAATTGAATTTCATTCTGTTGTACTAAATCCACTTCGCTATTATCTTCAGCAATAATAACCTCATTATCAATATTTTTATTTTCATCTTCATGAAAATCCACCTCATATTCACCATTGAAATTATCATTCGACATTACCGGAGGTACGTTTATTTTTTTTTCAACAAAATCATTGATAAAATCATTCAATGTAAGCCTTTCATTGGGAGGGTTTACAGCCACTTTTTCCGGCATAGAATTATCAGAATTACTTACCCTGTTGGGTTTCGCCAATTTAAGTGATTTTTTATATTGCTTATAAGCGAAATACAATATGGTAAATAAGATAAGTATTAAACTTTTCATGCGATTATGTTTTCAATTATTATATTATAATTTGAATTTCCAAATATACATCATTCTTATCATCGCGCCCATAAAATTAAGATTTCGGCATTAAAAAGGCAGAGAACGGAATTTTACTCATCCTATTTATACCTTCATTAAAAATTATCGAAATAGGTATTTGCTAACGTATTTTTTCAAAAACTCCCATTCCAAAAAGGGCAAAATCATATTTTATAGGGTCAGCACTATCAAATAGTAACAATCTATTTGTCAGCTCATTTACTGCTTTCCAATCGTTTTGTTTACGATGAAGAAGTTTCAATTTCCGAGCTACATTTCCACTATGCGTATCCAGTGGTATTTTTAAATTTGCAGGTAGAATAGTATTCCATATTCCAAAGTCAACTCCTTTTGAAGGCTCACGTACCATCCATCTTAAGAACATATTGATACGTTTAGCTGCGGAACCTTTATTCGTATTAGCCAAATGTTTTTCACTCCGATTCAAATGTGGCACTTCAAGAAAGACCTCTCTAAAGTAGCTGATACTTTTTTTTATATCATTGGGATAAACAGAGAATACATTTTCCAGCCCACCGTGATTTATATATATGTTCCTTAAAGCTTCTAAAAAAAACAAGGCATCATCACTATTAAAAGTCCTATATACAAAATTGGCAAAAGCAGCAGTATCCATATCTTCATTCAGGATAAAGTCGTAGGGCTTATTCTCCATAAATTCCATCCATAATGTCGCCTTCTTTATTATTTGGGGTCGTTGTCCCCAAGCAAGGGTAGCCGCAATAAAACCGGCTATCTCTATATCTTCCTTCTTGGTAAATTTTTTAGGAATTTGAATTGGATCGGTCTTAATAAAATCCACATTCTCGTAAAGAGCTACTCTGGCATTTAATAGGTCTTTAATATTTTCTGAAAAATCCATCTACCTTATAATAAGCGTCTTGCTGGAGACTGTTTGAGCGGTAAAAATACCAATTACATTACCTTCAATATTGGAGTTAGGATTTCCTGGTGCTGCCCCAAAGCCTCCCGAGCCTATATTTTGTTTCAATACCTTATAATAATCAAATGAAGCCTTGTCCATCGATAATAAGCTAATATTGAGTGTGTCACCCTTTAATATATGCACCTTAATAAAAGGATATGCAATCATTTTACCATCTTGCCCATCATCACGACTAATGTATAGGCCTTCGAGCTGATGACCATTAATCTTTATCTCTAGTCGATAATAATTTGCTTCATTAGGAATATCGGTAAAAAAACAAATTGGTGTTAACTGAGAAAGTTTATGCGGGGGCCCAAAGGGCAAATAATAAGCTCCAATAGAATCTATTGGACAAAAATCCGGCATGCTTGACTTGGCCGATATCTTCACTCCTTCAATGGTCCCATATAAGGTATAATCATCCTTCGTTTTTCCATTGGGGACTGTATTATTCTCAAAAACACCTTTTCCTACATAATGCAATGGAAATGAATTGCCATTGGGCGTTTTAATATATAAATTAGCCTTAGAAATGGTATCGAAGCTATTATTTTCGTAAAAGCTGCCGGTACGACTTAGGCGAACTACAGCTTGTAAATCTGTACTATCCTTTTTGGCTAAGGACAATGTTCCATCCACAACAATACGCTGATTGGCTTTATTGAGATCCACTTGAATAACTTTAGTACAAGCAGTAACAAGCAATATGGACGAAAAGAAAAACGCTAGTTTAACAAAACTCATAATAATTAAAATTTAAAGTTATATGATATTGAAGGCACAAAACGGAATAAAGATAGCTGTACGGCTTCAGTTTTATTGGGATCATCTTTATTTACCCTGAATGAGATAGAATACGCATTTTCATGTCCATAGGCATTATATAGGGAGATATTCCAGCTGGAGAGGAAACGCTTTTTAACTTTCTCACGTATTTTAGTAAGGGGATTGATTCTGTATTTATATTTTTTACCTTCCCAATTAACACCAATATCGAGCCGATGATAAGCAGGCATTCTATAGCCATTTCTTTCGGTATAATAATTTACTATCATTCCATTAATCATGTATTTTCCTGAGGGGAAAGTAACCGCACTACCGGTATAGTACACCCAAGTGGCAGCAACATTAAGTCTCTCTGTAATATCATACATCAAAACAATGGCAATATCGTGTGTTCTATCTTGTCTGGCCGGATACCAGCTATTATTATTAATTTCGTCAAAGCGCTTTTCTACCCTTGAAAGTGTATAACTCAGCCACCCACTTAGTTTTCCCATTCGTTTTTTAAACAATAATTCCAACCCATAAGCTCTACCATTACCATAGAGCAAATCTCCTTCAACAAATGGATTGAAATTCACTTCTGCGCCTACACGATAATCAATTGAGTGTTGAATCTTTTTGTAATATATTTCAGCAGAAAATTCAAAGCGGTTATTTTTAAAATTACGAAAATAACCCAATGCCACTTGATCTGCAATTTCGGGTTTAATGTTGTTGGAACTTGGCAACCAAACATCGGTAGGAGTACTACTCGTACTATTCGACACCAAATGAAGATATTGATAGGTACGCGCATACGAAGCTTTAATAGAGCTTTTAGGATTAAGGATATACAAAGCTGACAAGCGGGGTGCCAAGCCATTATATGATTTAACTTTCTGTCCTTTAGCATATTCTTTTGTCCCTATTAGTTGGCCATTATTATTAAAAGTATAAATATTTCCCGGTCCAATTTGAGTAAAGTTAGAATACCGAAGTCCATAAGTTACTTGAAAATATTTTGTTAGCTTCTGCTCATTAGAAATATATAATGCACTCTCAATGCTATATCGCTTTTCCAGGGTATTATCGGGCTGAATAACCCCATCCACGCTAATATCTCCGGGAGTAAAAGTATGGTAAATAATATTGCCTCCAAAAGTCATTTTATTTTTACTATTAATAAAATACTGGAAATCTTCTTTCAGATTGTAATCTTCAATATCGGAACCCGCCTCAATGGTTCTATTGTTGAAAGTAGCTTTAAAAACATAATTATAATCACTATAAAGCAAGGTAGTATTGGAAAATAATTTATCGCTAAACAAATGATTCCACCGCAAAGAGGTTGTTTTATTGCCCCAATTAAAGCCAAAGTTATTATCGAAGCCAAATCTATCACGTCCCAGATAGGCTGAGAGATAAACCCTATCTCTATTTGAAATCTGATAATTTGCCTTCATATTAAGATCATAAAAATACAACACACTATTTCTCTGGCTCGCATTGGGCGACAATGCCAAAAACATATCTGCATAAGTTCTCCTACCACTAACAATAAATGAACCTTTATCTTTAACAATTGGGCCTTGCACACTAAGTTTAGAAGCAATAATTCCAATACCACCATTAACTTGATAAACCTTGTTGTTTCCTTCTTTCATTTTGATATCCATTACCGAAGAAAGTCTTCCTCCGTATTTTGCCGGCATACCACCTTTATATAGCTTAACATCTTTCAATGCATCTGAATTGAAGACGGAGAAAAAGCCCAACATGTGCGAGGCATTATAAACGGGAGCTTCGTCAAGGAGAATTAAATTTTGATCAGCACTGCCACCTCTCACAAAAAATCCGGCACCACCATCGCCTTCGCTTTTAATACCCGGCAGCAATTGGATGGTCTTCATAACATCGCGTTCTCCGAAAATAACAGGAATTTTATCCACTTCTTTGATACTAACTTTAGCAACACTCATTTCAGGACTACTGATATTTGCATCGGAACGCTCGGCAGTAATTTCAACTCCTTTAATATTTCTCGAGGCATTAGCCAAACTAACATCCAGAGTAATACTTTTTTCCAGATTTATTATCATCTCTTTAGTTTGATAGCCAACAAATGAGAAGTCAATAGTATATTTTCCCTGTGGCAGTGTCAATGAAAAAAAACCATACATATTGCTTATGGCGCCCACAGAAGGCAACTGTTTAACCCTCATCATTGCTCCTATCAAATCTTCGCCACTACCAGCATCTTTTATATATCCACTGATGGTATATTTTGGTATCTGCTGCCCACTAACAGACAGCGTAAAGAATATGAACAGTAATGTACAAACCCTCTTAGTAATAATCATAGTCAAAGCTTAAGATTTATATTTTTGAAATTTAGTATTTCGATAATATGAGTTACAAGAGAATTTTTTAATCATGACCTTGTGGGTCAACTTAGGATTAAAAATTGTCATAGCTTGTGCCTTATCATCAGTATTCGGTTCATAGTATTATAAAAGCCAAAAGTACAATTATATTATTAATCATAATACTAATAACCATTAGTATTTATAATTATTTTAAATGTAAAATAAATCAATTTTATCCTTTTCAAATACGAAAAATATCAAGCAGAGAAATGATAAATTAGGTTTCAAAAAACTAGTAAAAATGATTAACTTAGCGCCCATAAAGAGGAGAATAATTTAACATTTTAAATACTATAATTATGGCAAATATAGATTGGAAGAATTTAAGCTTTGGATATACCAAGACCAATTATAATGTAAGATGCTATTTCCGCGATGGAAAATGGGGACATCTGGAAATCAGTTCAGAGGAAACCATTAATATTCACATGGCTGCTACTGCTTTACACTATGGGCAAGAAGCCTTTGAAGGCTTAAAGGCTTTTACCGGAAAAGATGGTCAAACTCGGGTATTCCGATGGGAAGAAAATGCAAAAAGGCTACAACGATCAGCAGAGGCTATCCTAATGGAAGCTGTTCCTACAGCGCTCTTTAAAGAGGCAATGGAGACTGTTATTAAACTTAACAAAGACTATATTCCACCTTATGGCACAGGGTCTTCATTATATTTACGCCCGCTACTTATTGGATCCGGGCCACAAGTAGGAGTAAAGCCTGCTGCAGAATATTTATTTGTAATTTTTGCCACACCGGTAGGCCCCTATTTTAAAGAAGGTTTCAAACCTGTTGATGTAGAAATAGTACGCGATTACGATCGTGCCGCCCCTCAAGGTACAGGTAATGTGAAAGTTGGCGGTAATTATGCGGCAAGTTTACGCGCAGGAGTACGTGCTCATGAAGAAGGCTATGCTGCTAGTTTATTCCTAGACTCTAAAACAAAAACATATATTGATGAGGCCGGTCCGGCTAATTTCTTTGGCATCAAAGAAGGCAAATATATCACTCCAGACTCCCCTTCCATTCTACCTTCTATCACCAATATGAGTTTACGCACATTGGCAGACGATATGGGACTTAAAGTAGAAAGAAGACATATTACCGTGGATGAATTAGATAGCTTTGACGAAGTAGGAGCTTGTGGTACTGCAGCTGTTATTTCGCCCATAAAAAAGATTCATGACAGAAACACCAACATTAATTATATGTACTGTAAAGATGGTCATGCAGGACCAATATCAACAAAACTTTATAAGACTCTGCAAGGAATTCAAATGGGTGAAATTGAAGATATCCATCATTGGAATACCATTATTAAATAAGTTAATAGCATAAAATAAGAAGCAATAAAAAAAGCGCTAAATTCAGCGCTTTTTTTATTGCTTCTTTTTAGTAAGTCTAACATGGCACATTCCAAATAGAGCCTACTGAAAAACACATCGAATATTTAATATTAATTTTGTTAGATTAGCTTGTGTATTCTAAGCAAATCTGCCATTTCTTTTTGTAAACTATGCGCTTTAGAAGCAGCTTTGGCGGCATAATCCTCATTTTGAGAAGCAAAAATAATTCCCCTTGAAGAGTTTACCAACAGACCACACTGCCTATTTATCCCATATTGAGCTACTTCTTTCAAACTTCCCCCTTGAGCTCCTATTCCCGGTACCAAAAGAAAATGATTAGGAATCTGCACTCTTACTTTAGCCAAATATTCTGCCTTTGTAGCTCCAATAACATACATAATTTTATCCTCGTTAGCCCAAGCCTGTGAAGTCATCAATACTTTTTCGTACAATGCTTTAGAACGGGTGGAACGAATTCCAAAGCGGTATAGGGCCTCACTAAAATCGCGGCGAGGCAATTGAAAGTCTGCTGCTCCTATATTGGAGGTAAGAGCCAATAGAATAACCCATTTATCCTTATACTCTAGAAAAGGCGTTACTGAATCTACCCCCATATAAGGTGCAACCGTAATGGCATCAAAATCCATATTTACAAAAAATGCATTAGCATACATCTTTGAGGTATTTCCAATATCACCCCTTTTAGCATCAGCGATAGTAAAAACATCGGGAGCAATCTTATTGATATAGTCAATGGTTCTTTCAAGACTTTTCCATCCTTTAGAGCCCCTACTTTCGTAAAAAGCAACATTTGGTTTATAGGCCACTGTATAGGGCAATGTTGCATCAATAATTTGCCTATTAAATTCAAAAACAGGATCATCAAATTTCAGCAAATGCTTTGGTATTCTGCTAATATCAGAATCCAAGCCAACACATAAAAATGATTCCTTTTTCTTAATTTGTTCAAATAATTCAAATTTAGTCATAATAAAACACCTTAAACTGTTAGCCAAAAAAATATTATATCTATAGACCTTAGCTCTAACCCATTTCTTCTTTTAATCTTTCTGCATTTTCTGCCATTTGCAAGGCATCAATAATTTCCTGAATATTACCATCAATAATAGAAGGCAAATTATACATCGTTAAATTTATTCTATGATCTGTTACACGCCCTTGCGGCCAATTATAGGTTCTAATCTTAGCCGATCGATCACCTGTTGATACCATTGTTTTACGTTTGGAAGAAATTTCATCCATGTGCTTTTGATATTCAAGCTCATAAATACGTGTTCTTAAAACGCTCATTGCTTTGGCCAGATTTTTAAGCTGCGACTTCTCATCCTGACAAGTAACGACAATTCCAGTGGGTTCGTGAGTAAGACGGATGGCGGAATAGGTAGTATTCACCGATTGTCCACCGGGACCGGAAGAACAATAAGTATCCTTTCTTATATCGCTTGGATTGAGGTCGATATCAAATTCTTCAGCTTCCGGGAGCACTGCAACCGTAGCAGCAGAAGTATGCACTCTTCCTTGGGTTTCTGTTTTTGGCACACGCTGAACCCTGTGTACACCGGATTCATATTTTAAAGTACCATAAACGTCTTTCCCGCTTACATTAAACACAATTTCTTTATAGCCTCCCATAGTCCCTTCAGTAATATCTACGATATCCACTTTCCATTTTTTTGATTCGCAATATTTGGAATACATACGAAACAAATCTCCGGCAAACAAACTAGCTTCATCCCCTCCTGTCCCTGCTCTAATTTCCATTACTGCATTCTTTGCATCTTCGGGATCCTTAGGTATCATAAGGAGTTTTATTTCCTCTTCAAGAATAGCTTTCCTACTCAACAAATCATTAAGCTCTTCTTTGGCCATCTCACGAAAATCCTCATCCTTTTCGTTGGTCAATATCTCACGTGTAGAAGCTTCATTCTCCACCACATTTTTATATTCCTTATAAGCCTCTACTACCGGCTCCAAATCACGATAATCTTTATTCAGTTTAACAAATTTCTTCATATCCGAAATAATTTCAGGATCTGTCATCTGCTCCCCAATTTCCAGCCATCTATTATATATCGCCGCTAATTTATCCAACATAACTCTATATTTTAAAATTCAATTATAATACAATTATTTCATTAGAAATTACTCTTTCAAACAGAAAAAATTGCCATTCAATACTATCACTGACTATTAATATTCAAACTCTCCATAGTGAGACTTAATAGTCAGTTTTTTATGGTCATTTGCAAGGCAACGACCTATAATTTTAGCCTCAATATTAAATGACTCCGAAATCTCTATTAATTTTTTTGCAGTATCAGCATCCGTATAAAGTTCCATCCGGTGACCCATATTAAAAACTTTATACATCTCTTGCCATGGAGTATTCGATTGGTTCTGAATCATCTTAAACAAAGGTGGAATATCAAACATATTGTCTTTGACAATATGCAAATTATCCACAAAATGAAGCACTTTAGTTTGAGCACCCCCACTACAATGAATCATTCCGTCAATTTTGTCACGGTATAGCTCCAGCATTTTTTTAATTACAGGAGCGTAAGTACGAGTTGGAGACAATACAAGTTTGGCAGCGTCAAAACCATCAACTTCAGTATTGTCTGTAAGCTTCAATTTTCCTGAATAAGCCAACTCATCGGGAATCGCTTTATCGTATGAATTGGGATATTTATCTGCCAGACTATGTTCAAAAACATCATGCCTTGCCGAGCTAAGCCCATTGCTTCCCATTCCACTATTATACTCTTTTTCGTAAGTAGCTTTTCCAAAGGAGGCCAAACCAACAATTACATTTCCTTCTTTAATCCTTGCATTATCAATAACCTTTTTTCTTTCCAATCTGGCAGTAACGGTAGAATCTACAATAATGCTTCTTACCAAATCACCCACATCAGCTGTTTCGCCACCGGTAGAATATATTCCAATACCAAGAGCGCGCATCTCTTCAATAAACTCTTCACTTCCTTCAATGATAGCTTTAATAACTTCTCCGGGAATAAGATTTTTGTTTCTTCCAATGGTAGAAGACACTAAAATATTATCGACTACTCCAACGCAAAGCAAGTCATCAAGATTCATCACTATGGCATCTTGGGCTATGCCTTTCCATACTGATAAATCACCTGTTTCTTTCCAATACATATAAGCTAAAGAAGACTTTGTACCTGCACCATCGGCATGCATCACCACACAGTGCTGATTGCTATTGGTAATAAAATCCGGAATTATTTTACAAAAAGCCCTGGCATAAAGCCCCTTATCAATATTCTTGATCGCATTATGTACATCTTCTTTAGATGCCGAAACTCCACGTAGATTATATCTTAGCTGTTCACTCATAGTTATCAATATTGAGCTGCAAATTTAAGTTAATAAACTGATATTTTTATCTTTTTATATTTAAAATGTAGGATTGGCACATAAACCTTTATACTTACAATAAGCAGAACAAAAATATGCTCTTCCACCAAAAAAAGCATTCCTCCAAAAGGAAGAATGCTTTTCTAATAGCATAATGAATACTATAAAAATCTATTCAAAGATAATTATTTTCTTAGCTTCATCAATGGAATAATCAGCGAAGTCTGAAAGCACTTCATCACCAAGAGAAACGGCTGCCGACTGTCCATGGACGCAGATGGCGGTTTGGTCATAAACTGTTTTATCACCTATTCGCATTCTCTGAATAATAAATTTCTCTCCATCTTTAATGGTACCATCCTCGGTAAAGGCTTTGGCTCCATTATCAAAACTATTTTTGCTAAGCTTATGTTGGCGTATCAATCCCATCACAGCATCCAGTGATAATTTAAGATCAGGATCAGGGCCATTGAAAGCAAATTTATACGTATTTCCATCGATAATACATTCCGCAAAAATAGTATCATTAATCATTTCAAAAGGTACATTATTTTCATTGGGATTCATCTCTATCTTCATGCTATCGAGATTGAGACTGTCATTGGAATTTTTAGGCACATAATCATCGCGTAAGATACTGAACTCTGTTCTCCTATTTAACTGATTTGCAGCCTCTTGCTGCTTTTTACTAGCTAAACTTTTAATAAATTGTTCAGTAAGTACTGTTCCGGGGGCAAAGCTAACACCTTTGTAAGGTCCTGCAGTAAATTTATAGCCTTTATACAACTTACGAGGACTATTTTCACCATAACCTTTGGGCACCATTCTCTCCAAGTCAATACCTTTGGTTCCAAGATAATCAACCACTTCCTTAGCTCTTTTATAACTCAACTTATTATTATTCTCTTCGGAGTCTCTATAGTCAGTATGAGAGGCCAGTTCAATAACAAAGGTTGGATTATTTTTCATAATACTAATCAAGCCATTCAATGAATCTTGATACTGAGGTTTAAGATGCCAATCGGCCAAGTCGTAGCGAATTTCAGGCAAAGGAATAGGTTCTTTTGGAATAGGTTCAAGTTTAATATTAAGAACAATATCTTCACTATGTTTTCTTCCAACGGTGGTTTCAGTACCGGAATTATCAAAATACCCTGAATGAGACACTTTAATTGTATAGGTAGTATTTTTAGAAATCTGTTCCTTATTAAAGAAATAGTAACCTCTTTGATCTGTTGTAGTAATAAAGCTTGAACCATCCGAACCGGAGAGCTGAACTTTAGCCTTGGGTAAATATTGCAAGCTTTGATCATCACGGATTGTTCCGGCAAGGGTGAAAACAATTTCAGGAAGCCAGAACTCCCAGATATCAAATCTACCTCTACCTCCCGGGCGATTAGTGGTAAAGAATCCCATTTCTTCGCAGTTGATAACCTGACGTGTAGAAAGTTCTTTTTTAAGTTTACGCGAACCGCTAAAAACGATACCAAAGTCGTCGGAAGAAGAGTTTAGAGGGTAACCTAAATTAACAGCAGGAGTCCATTTTCCTTCCACCAACTCTGAGCGGAACATATCCCATCCCCCCATACCACCTCTACCATTGGAGGTAAAATACAAATAAGTATGACCATCGCGCATTTGACGCAAAGTAGGATATCTTTCGTCTCCACTACTATTAATTGCTTCGCCCAAATTTCTAGGCTTGCCAAAAGCTTTATTCTTTCTTCTTCTCTTTACAACCCAGATATCTCTTCCTCCATATCCATTGGGTAAATCAGAAGCAAAATACATTATCTTTTCATTTTTAGAAATAGCAGGATGCCCTACTCTGATGCTATCAGCGGCTATGGGCAACAAAACAGGATCTGACCATGTTTTACCTCTTTTGGAAGAAGTAAAAATACCACAACCTAATATGGCTTTTTTAGCTACCATACAACGAGTAAAATACAGGGTATTAAACTTTCTATTAAAAACAGCAGAACCGTTATTGGCATTATCAGAATTAATCTTTCCGTCCTTATCTAACAAAACGGGCCTGGACCAATTGCCTTTAGCATCTTTTTGAGTTATCAGTATTGATGTATATCCTAATCCGGTATTCGGGTCAATTTTATTACCAACATCTTTACGCGAAGAAGAAAACATAATAGACCTAAATTTTTTATCCGCATAAGCAGGAGAAAAATCATCTTCTCTACTATTTATTTTTGGTATAGCAGACACTTGATAACGGGTAGGGTCTTTTTTCCAATCGATGGCATTTTCACAGGATTTCAATCCAAGAGTACCACGGGGATCTTCCGGAACAGCCTTAATATATTTTTTATATTCCTGTATGGACAATTGATACTTTTCTTGGTCTCTAAGCACTTCGGCCATGTATAAATGCACTATAGGATCAGGATATTTGGCTCGTATCAACCTACGATATTGAGTCTCTGCCTTTTTAGTATTTTTAGTAAGACGATAACACTCAGCTATTTGAAACATAATCCGCTTTTTCTCTACTTTATTCTTAGTTTTAGAATAAGCTTTTTTATACAATGGCAAGGCGCTGGCGTACTGCTCGTATTTAAAATCATTATCTGCATCCTTTGCTGTTTGTGCAATTGAAACAAATGGAACCATTAAGATTAATAATACAATTAGGGTTTTACTCACATTCATATCCTTATCAATTTATGTTTTGGTAGTATGAAACAAGCATGACAATTTTTAATCGTAAATTGACCCAAAGGGCATAATTAAAATATTGTAATGTAACTCCATATTACCGAATTAATATATTTTAAACATATAAAACACCACCGCCTGAGCATACAATATCCCTGTAAACATTGAAAATCTAACATTTGGTTTTGTGTCATTAGTTTGTGCTATATATTGCGAAAAAAAGCAACAATTATTTATGCAGCTAATATACGCGTATTTTCCTTTACTTAAAATATAATTTCACAGACAAGAGAATAGCCGTTAAAGTTGCATTTTCCATTGTCAAACTATTTATCAACATAAGTGTTCTTATATTTAATCAAAAATAACAGTCATTTCTACACGACGGTTCTTTGCTCTTCCTTTAGCTGTCTTATTATCAGCAATAGGCCTTGATTCGCCATACCACTTAGTATCGATACGCGAAGCTTTCACCCCTTTGGCTACCAGAAAACTCTTAACAGCCAGCGCTCTATTCTGACTCAGACTCATATTGGCTACTTCTCTACCCACATTATCAGTATGGCCCTCTATCAGGAGTCTGAATTGTGGTTTTTTATTCATTAATTCGGCCAAACGATCCAATGAAGCGTAGGAAGATTTAAGTATTGTAGATTTAGCAGTAGCAAATTCAAGATTACTAAAGGCTGTATTTATAATTTCTTGTTCTTTTTTCTTAATAACGGGACAGCCATTATTGGAAACAGGTCCGGGAGTCATTGGACAGAGATCATCTTTATCAGGAATGCTATCATGATCGGTATCTGCATAAGGGCAACCCCCATTATCGCGCGGTCCGGCAACCTTAGGACATTGGTCGTATTTATCTTGAATACTATCCCCATCGGTATCCAAATAGGGACAGCCATGAAGGCTATCCAGTCCAGCTACTTTAGGACATAAATCAATAGCGTCAATTATTCCATCACCGTCAGTATCGGGGCAGCCATGATAAGCCAATAGGCCGGGAGCTTCGGGGCAATCATCTAAATTATCGGGGATACTATCGCCATCGGTATCGGGGCAGCCAAAGAATACTTTAGGTCCTGCCAAACGAGGACAAGTATCATTTTTATCTATTATTCCGTCGCCATCAGTATCAGGACAACCGGCATACAATTTAGAGCCAGCCACATCAGGGCATTCATCCAACTTATCTTGCACTCCATCACCATCGGTATCGGGACAACCATGAAACTTGGCCAAGCCAGCAGTATAAGCACAATCGTCGAGTTTGTTAATTATTCCGTCACCATCAGAATCGGGGCAACCTTTAAGCTTCCAGCTTCCAGTATCATAAGGACATTCATCCAAATCGTCAGAGACTTTATCTTTATCAGCATCTCTTGGCGCATGATATAAAATTGGTATCTTAATGGCCATATAAAAATCTACTGCGGTAACTTGTTTTTGTAAACCGGTCAGCCCAAGTAAATTATTACTTCCTACCCACAGTGGCCCCAGACGCAAACCCAAACCCACATTAAACTCTTTCAACTGATTATAACGCATAGGCAAAGCAGCCCCAAACCAACGACTCTCATAACGTGGAGTTAAACTTAGCGAATTAAGATAATGGGCTTTTGAATAGTGCTTTATCCCTTGATTTAAAGCCAATCTTCCGGATAAATTTACATAAAAATGATTTGCTACCCGATAATCAATATTTAGATTTAGAGTTGTGGGTAAACGATAATTAAAATAAGGGTCGGTACCTACTACCACACCATCTTTGTTAAGACTATCGGCCAGATCTTTAATATTATTAACATCAATGGAATTAAAATCAATAGTATCTTGATTAATAATAAAATCGTTGCCATTAAACTCTTTTTTAAACTTCATAGAGCCTAAATCAAGTACGGAAAACCCAACTTTAAAAAGATACTTATTTTGATCTTTTCTCCATAGATTAGTTTTACCATTCATATCATAAAGATACTTTTTGTAGTTGGGACGATATTCGTACACAAATCCAAAATCACCACCAATACTAGGAATCGCAGCAAATTTATATTTAAGAATATCTTCGAAGTTGCTGGTTGCTCCAAACTTAACATCAGCATAAGCATTAAAGGCTGTATCCTGATCATTAAGATAATAATTCATCTCTTTTTCGTAAAGGTAAATAGCTCCAATACCTTGAAGTAATTTAGCAGTAATCCCTGCCTTAAGGAAGTTCTTTTTGTTATCAATAAGTATCCTTGAATAGGACAATCCGTATTCTGCCCACGCAACAGCACTTTGCGACATATTTTTATAATCCAGATTATGTCTGAATAAATCACTCACATTATTCTTACTTAATATTAAATCAGCCGCATCAGGATCAAGATTATCGAAGTTAATCATTTGCCTTGCTCTAATACTAAAACCCAGTGCAGACTTATTATTCAAATTCACCATAAAACTAAGCAGACGCACTTCAAAGGCCTGCATAACATATTTTGAATCTCTATTTTGAATAGGGCTAAAATACTTTTCGAGAAAGTTGGTGTCTTTTATTTGAGCCGGTTTATACAATACTGAAGGGTCCATTGCCCACCAGTTATTTTCAATTCTTGTGGAGAAACCAGCAAGTTCCATATCAAACTTATAACGGCTATCTGCTATGGTAGCCGGATTATAAAACATCCCGGTAACGCCGGAATAATTATCATTGGCATAAGGCAAAAAAGATTGAGCCTTAACTGAATTTAGATTAATAAGATTGATGAATAAAAAGCCGGCAAGAAAAGTAAAAAGTATCTTCATAAAAATATAATTTATCTGTTAAGTATAAGGTATCAGCTTAAACCAATTTAAAGTTACCATCTTGAGATAAAAAAACACCACTAAATCATTAATTAATATATCACAAAACTACTTTAGTAAAAAGAGCACAAACTTTAAACCGTACAACCCTTAATACATGATACTTATTAAATCGCCGATGTGAAATCGTCTAATTTTATTAAACTATTATCATACCAATAAGAATCCCTATACATATAGTTACAAAATTATAAAAAATTATGCTCCTAACGAAAATTAATTAACACAAATAAAAATAAAAGTTATTATTGGTTTAACAAAAGTACATTACTCTTTGGCTTAGTAACTTTAGGAGGGAATAGAAACAGCATAGGGCATGCTAAAACGCATAACAAAAAACAATACATTAACAATAATTAATGACAAACAAATACGTAAGTTGGAGCATGATATTTTATTATAAAAAACACTGTTGTCCAACAAAACTTTTTGAGATATCAGTATATATTAAACCTATAAAGGCTTTAGAAATACAATGATGCAACACCTTTACATTTGGCTAAGATAAATTAACTATTAATAATTGATTGTCGATGATTCGATGTAAATTTTATCGGACATTACTGATAAAAAAATTTAAATCCTGCAAAATCAAAAAAAATACTTCTAATCTATTTAATTTAGGTGGCAAATTAAGAATTGATATCCCAGTTTTTACGATAGCAACGTTTTCGTTTATGCTGGATATGCTCATAATTCTTCCAATTCTTAATAGCCCTCTCATTGGTTTCAAAAATACCAGTAGTCTCAATATATTTCAGTCCCCTTTTCACCATTTCATTTTGTAACTCAGCCTGTAATATTACAGCAGCACCGGTAGAATGGTATTCTTTAAGTACTCCAGTAAGCATCTGATCTACAGTATCTACCCCTTTGCCTTTAAGGGCTTTCATAATATGCACTATCCCCAAAGGAAAGAGGCTGCCCTTAGCTTTCTGCATGGCCCGTGATAGGGAAGGCAAACCGACGATAAAACCAATGGGTTTACCCTCTATTTCAACCATCTTTACAAAATTAGGATTAAGAATACTTAGGTATTTATTGGCATAAAATTGAGCTAATTTATCATTGAATTTAGAGACAAAAGGAAGAACATCAAAGGAGCCATTAAGTATCTCAAAAATCTTATTAATATATGGTTTTAGGTCGTCAGCACTCTGAAAATGAATTACTTTAATACCATATCGTTTTTTTATTAGTTCACTTCCTCGCATTGCTTTATTTTGGGCTCTTTCTCCAAGGGTAAGTCTAAATTCTACCCAATCGATTTCTTTGGTATAACCTAACTTTTCGATGAAAGCTTTATAATATAGTTTATGATATTCACTGGCAATGGATGGCAAATAATCGAAGCCTTCCACCAGAACACCCTGATGATCAAGATTATTAAAACCCAGAGGGCCAAATATACCATCCATCTTATTATGGGCGACCCAATTTTCAGCAGTGTGAAGTAATTCTTTGGCTACTTCAAAATCATCAATGCATTCAAAGCGTGTAAATCGGCCCATTTTTTCATTTCGCTCCTCATTGTAATCTCTATTGATTATAGCACCAATTCTACCCACAACAGTATTCCCATCCATAGCAATCCAAAAGGCAGTATCGCAAAATTCAAAGGCCGGATTAGAATCTGCTTTAAGCATTTTTATTTCTTCATCCTTGATGGGAGGCACCCACATTTTATCATTTTTATATAGGCTAAAGGGAAAATTTACAAACTTCTTGTAATCATTGTTTTCTACCACTTCTTTTATAATAATGCTCATAATCTAGATTTCAGTTTTCACGAGGAGCAAAAATAAAGAAATAACAAAGGCCCTTAACATTTTATTAACAAGGCAACAACAGTAACAACAGAAGAGCTTATAGAAAAAGGAAGTATTAAAATGTGTCTTCAATCACTTTAATAAATTCGGAATGTAAAATAGGATTAAAAGCAACTATCTCTTGACCAAAGAGGTAGTTATCGTGGTTGGAAAAATCAGAAATTATTCCTCCGGCACGTTGAACAATAAAACTTCCTGCTGCAACGTCCCATGGCTTAAGACCATACTCAAAAAAGCCATCCATTCTACCGCATGCCACATAGGCCAAATCGACTGCTGCAGAACCAAGGCGACGTACTCCTCTAGTATTTTGCAGACACCATTCAAAAACCCTCATATATTCAGATAGTTTGGAATAATCATAGTATGGAAAACCTGTAGCCAAAAGGGCATTATCCAAATTATTGGTAGTAGAAACATCCATGGGTTGATCATTAAGAAAGGCGGGGCTATCTTCCCATGCATAAAAAACCTCATCAAGATTAGGCTCATAAATAACTCCCAATACTATTTCGTCATCGCGCTTTAACGCAATGGAAACAGAAAAGGGTGCTAATCCATGAATAAAATTAGTAGTACCATCCAAGGGGTCAACTATCCAGTTGAACGTATCGCCTTTTTTTGTACTTGTTCCTTCTTCGGTAATAAAACCTGCCGGAGGAAATATCTTTGTAAGTCCTTCAACAATATATTTTTCAGCTGTTTTATCCACATAAGTAACATAATCGTGTTGCCCTTTCTGAATTACATCTGCTGCGCTAACTTTGTACTTCTCTTCCATAAGAAAGTCTCCTATTTGGCGACTCAAAGCAACAACTCGTAAACAAATCTCATCTAAATTTCCCATAATCATTAATTAATTAGCTTTCAAAAAACAAAAAATACGGAAGCAAATATACATAATTACGGTATCCATTTTTCAAAGGCTTATCCCATACACTTTTTCATGGGGATAGTATCATTCATTATTTTCTTATTATGCATCATTCCTTTATGAATTTCAAGTTTTTTAGCCGGAGGACTAATAAACTTTATGCCCAGTTGCATCCCTCTGAGAATAAATAGAAGACCCACAGTTACAACTACATAAGGAATAATCTTATTGATGGTATGTTTCAGTTTAATAGTAGCAAAATTGCCTAACATCGAAAGCAGAAACATCATTGGAATAGTTCCCAATCCAAAGAGGATCATAAAAAATACAGCGCCTTGCAAACTCCCCACGCCAACAGCCCCTGCCAATGCCATATACACCATTCCACAGGGCAATAATCCATTGAGTAATCCTGTAATAAATAAAGATTTGTAGCTTGCCTGCTGAAAATATTTAGCCAACTGCCTTTTAATACCGATTATAAATTTAGCATTTCCTGTTCCTCGATAAAGAGCATGATTGATACCCGGAAAGGCAACAGTAGAAATCATAAATACTCCCATAACTATTGATATCCAACGTTGAAAGCCAGCCAGAGAAAAACCTTCGCCCACCAAACCAAAAACCACCCCCAACAGGCCATAGGTAATTGTGCGTCCTATATTATACCAAAGGGCAGAAAATATTCTTGTTCCCCAGGTTCTTTTATTAAGAGGCAATGCAATGGCTATGGGCCCACACATTCCAATACAATGAAATCCGGTTAAAAGTCCAAGGCCGAGTGCAGCATAAACAATATCAATACTCATGGCACTAACGTAACATTAAGGTTTCTTCTTGATAATAATCCATAGTATCAATTTTCCAATTTACTTTAATAATACAGCGCCCTTTCATAATGCTATCCTTACTAATAAGTTGCCCTAAAGAATCATTTAAAGAGATGGTATATTCTTTATCAAAGCGAAAACTACGAGGATAAAACAACAATATCTTTCCTTTGGCAATATTAAGTGAGTCTTGAGAAGGAAATTTCAGATAAATATTATTATTATCTTGTGAAAATACAATCTCTTTAACCAAATTATTGGTTCTATTAATACGATTAATTTGCTGTTGATACTCTATACCCTTAGGATAATAATCAGGAGTAACTAAATTAACATCATGAGAAAGACAGATTACCAAAAGGGTAATCATACCTGTTAAAAAGAGTCCTAAGATAAGAATCGCTCCATGTCCCCAACTAAATTTCATAATAAAAGAGATTTTAAAGTAAAGCCGAATTTAAGACTCCTAATGTCGAGCTTAAATTCGGCACAAATTTAACAATATTTTAACATCACCAAAATTAATTCGGTGCAATAAATGTCACTTTTGTATTATCAATTACAAGTCCATTGGACAAAATATTAAGTCCAAACTTAAAATGTTTGTTTTTAATATCTTTCTTGGCAAGTTTAATAAACAATACAGATTCAACTTTCCCTTCAGGAGGCACCACTAACTTACCACCGACAATGGTTACTGTACCAGAAAGTCTGCTAAGCGATATACTAATTACTTTTTCCTTACGAGTTTTATTTACTGCCTTAATATTATACAAATTAGAAATACTATCATGGCCGGCAACTTGATATAATACACCGGGTGTTCTAAGCACAACGGCCTCCACATCAGCTCTGGTAAATAGCATACTCAAAAAGAAAGTAATAATTCCTAATAACACCAAAGAATAAGCAATAATACGTGGTGAGAGTCCCGTTTTTTTACCTGTAGAGATTTCTTTTTCTGAGGCATATCTAATAAGGCCTTTGGGTTTACCCACATTATCCATAATATTATCACAAGCATCGATACAGGCAGTACAATTAACACATTCGAGCTGGGTACCATTTCTAATATCAATACCGGTAGGACAAACATCCACACAAGCATGGCAATCGATGCAATCGCCTAAGCCGGTAGTTTCTCTGGTAGCGCCTTTCTTTTGATGTCCACGAGGTTCACCACGAATATAATCATAGGAAACAACAATGGTAGAAGGGTCGATAAGCACCCCTTGCATACGCCCATAGGGACAAACAATAAGACATATTTGCTCTCTAAACCAAGTATAAATACCAAAGAAAACAGTAGTAAAAATAAATATTAAAATAATTCCTGCTATATGCTGATTCGGATGTTCGGCATAGCGAAGCCATTTATCAAATGACATAAAATACCACAAGATTACATTTACAAAAACGAATGAAAGCGAGTAATATATAAGCCATTTAGAACCTCTTTTAATAATTTTCTCCCCATTCCACGGCATCGCATTAAGCTTTCTAATTTTGGCAGGGTTTCCTTCAATCCAATATTCTATTCTACGAAAAACAATTTCCAGAAAAATTGTTTGGGGGCACAGCCAACCACAAAAAACACGTCCATAGGTAACAGTAAAGAGTAAAATAAACAGTATAAATGACAACATCATTAGGAGCAGAATAAAGGTATCCTGAGGCCAGAAAACGACTCCAAATATTACAAACTTACGTTCTAAGAAGTTAAGCATTACAATTGGATCGCCATCAATTTTAATCAAGGGTAAAGCAAAGAGTAATATTAATAAAACTACACCTACCACATTACGCCAAAAAATAAATCGCCCCTTTGGGATTTTAGGATAGATATAGTTCCTTTTTCCATCAACAGAAATAGTAGATATTTTATCCCGATATGAAATATCCTTATTTCTGGGATCATGCGCTTCTTGTTCCCTTTGTTTTTTTTGTTTTTCAACATTTTGTTCTTCCATAGTAACAATATAAATAATAAAATCAGCCTCAAGATAATGAAGCTGATTTACATCGGTTTATAAAAGTATCTTCAATATTATAAAGATATAATATTAGTATTCGTCACCTTGAGGGCCTTTGGTATTGCCCGAATTAGTTCCCTTAAGCTTAACCAACACATAGCTAGCTACTTCTTGAATTTGTTTATCTGTCATTTGGTCTTTAAAAGGAGTCATTCCCTTTGCAGGAACACCATACTTAATGGTTCTAAATACATCTTTAATGGTATTTCCATGAATCCAATATTTATCCGTAAGGTCAGGACCTATATTAGAAGCACCATGACAAGCCACACAACCTTTGGTAGCATATATTTTTTGGCCTTCAGCCAATGAAGAAGCATCAGTAAGCAAAGTAACATGGGCTTCATCAAATGTACTCTTTGGCATATTATCAATAGCCTCAGCCATTTCGGTATTATACTCATCGTATTGGGTTGGACCCCCAAACACATCATAATAGAATACATAGAATACGGACCATATTATTGATGCATAAAAAATAATCATCAGCCACGGTGGCGGTGGATTATCCAATTCCTTAATTCCATCATAGTCATGGTCGATCATCAATTTACTATCTTGGGTAGCTTGATCATATTTTTCTTCTGTTGCCATAATTATTTAGTTTTTTCTTGTGAATTAAACTTTTCAGTGCTGTCACTATCTTCCAAGGGTAAGTTGCCATAATCTTTATATTCCTTTTTATTTCCTTTAAATATCATATATAAAATAAAGACAAAAAGGAGAAAGAATACCAAAGATACCATCGATTGCGAATGGCCAGCAAAACCAACTTTATTAAGATAATGTATTGCTAATTTCATAATTATTAAATCTTAAATTTGGGAGACCAAAAAGGTCTCCCAAAATAATTTATTTTTTTGCTGTTTCTTTAAAGATATCAGTACCCAAACGTTGCAGATAAGATATTAAAGCAATTATCTCACGGTCAGATTTAACGTCAATATTATTATTTTTAAGATCAGCGGCAATACCATTGGCTTGCGCCTTAACATCGGCAATTGCTTTTTGGTCGTATCCTTTGGGATAAGGCACACCTAAAGCTTGCATTGCTCTAATTTTAGCAGGGATAATATCCATATCCAATTGGTCCGATATCAACCAAGGGTAAGCCGGCATCACGGATTCCGGATTTACATCCTGAGGGCGCAACATGTGATTATAATGCCACGCATTGGATTTATAAATTTTACCTCCCTTAACGCCTTCACGCGCCAAATCCGGTCCCATTCGACGGGAGCCCCATTGGTAAGGATGATCATAAACAAACTCTCCGGCTTTAGAATACTCTCCATAACGTTCTGTTTCGGAACGGAAAGGACGAATCTGTTGAGAGTGACAAGTATAGCAACCTTCACGAACATATATATCCCTACCGGCTAATTCTAACGGAGTATATGGAGTAACACTTGAAATGGTAGGCACATTAGATTTCACCATTAGCATAGGAACAATTTCGATAATAGAACCAATAATAATAGCCACAAAAGCCCAGATAGTAAAAGGCACCCATCTTCTTTCCACCCAACGGTGAGGAGTTTCGCCTGGAAGACGTTTTTTTGACATCTTCTCTAAAGCAGGGGCTGAAGCTTCTTCATCAGCAATCAATTTACCAGAACGTGCTGTAGCCATAACATTATATACGAATAATATAAATCCGGTTACATAGAGAGAACCGCCAACAATTCGGAGGTAATACATTGGAAGTATTTGAGTTACCGTTTCCATAAAGTTAGGATATGCCAAGAATCCTTCAGGAGTAAATTCTTTCCACATCAACGCTTGAGTTATTGCGGCCCAATACAAAGGCACGGCATAGAAAATAATCCCCAAAGTACCAATCCAAAAGTGTGCATTGGCCAATTTTTCGGACTTAAGTTTAGTATTGAAGATACGAGGCCATAGCCAATATATCATACCAAAAATCATAAATCCATTCCAACCCATACCACCAATATGTACGTGAGCAATGGTCCAATCGGTAAAGTGGCTAATAGCATTAACTGATTTTAAAGAAAGAAGAGGGCCTTCGAATGTTGACATACCATAAGCGGTAACACCGACAACAAAGAATTTCAATACTGCACTATCTCTAACTCTATCCCAAGCGCCACGAAGTGTCAGAAGGCCATTGACCATTCCACCCCATGAAGGCATTAATAACATAACCGAAAATACTACTCCCATACTTTGTGCCCAGCCCGGAAGTGCTTGATAAAGCAAATGGTGAGGCCCTGCCCAGATATATAAGAATATCAAAGCCCAAAAGTGGATGATTGATAATTTATAGGAATAAACAGGACGATTAGCCGCTTTTGGTAAGAAATAATACATTAATCCAAGCATTGGAGTAGTAAGGAAAAATGCAACAGCATTATGACCATACCACCATTGTACCAGTCCATCTTGTACACCTGCATAAACAGAATATGATTTCCATAATGAGACAGGTAAAGAAAGGTTATTAACCAAATACAATACTGCAATGGTAATAAACGTAGCAATATAGAACCAAATGGCTACATAGATATGACGGGTACGTCTAATGGCAATAGTGCCAAGCATATTCCATCCAAATGCTATCCAAACAATTACAACGGCAATATCAATAGGCCATTCTAACTCAGCATATTCTTTCGCCTCAGTAAAACCCAAAGGAAGGGTAATAGCAGCTGCTACAATAATTAGTTGCCATCCCCAGAAATGAAAGCGGCCAAGAAAATCGCTATACATTCTCGTTTTAAGCAAACGCTGCATACTATAATAAGCAGCTGTAAAAATGCCATTGCCCACAAAAGCAAAAATAATTGCATTTGTATGTAAAGGACGCAAACGGCCAAATGTAAGCCATGGTAGGTTAAAGTTTGCTGCCGGAAATGCCAATTGCGTAGCAATCGTTAATCCAACCAATACTCCAACCAGCCCCCATAAAATGGTTGCGCCACCAAACATCCTTACAATTTTATTGTCATAGTAAAAAGTTTGTTGTTCCATAAAAATTTAATTTTGAATTAGAAAAAAATAGTTTATATAATTATTTATTTATCTTATTATCATCTGTTATTTTATCATCATTTGTCATTTCAACATCTTGCTTAGTGTCATCAAAAAGCATACGCACAGAAGGAGTATAATCGTCTTCATATTGATTATCTTTTACTGCCCACAAAAATGCAATCAAGAAACCCACCGCAATGAGTAAGCTGATAATAATCAAAACGAATAACGCGTACATAAAGATTTACTTTAAATCACCTGTGATATATATTTCGCAAATGTAAAAATTATTTTTATTATTTCAGTAATAGTTTACTTCTATTCGGATAATTTATATTGATTCTAAATTATCATGACATATATCATCTTATTATATGCCTATTACCTAAGTGTTTACAAAACAGATGTCAAGAAAATTAAATATGAAGTATGGTAGTTTTAAAGACAGTATTTCCTGATCTTACCACAATAAATAGGGGTCCCAGTGGCCAAGTAGATGCATTTATCTCTATTCTATTTGATAAATCCTGAATTTCATTAGTATAAAACAAGCGGCCGTAGGTATCATATACATCAATATACATTGGCACATTTTGTTTGTTTTTAATGTACGAAATAAGCAATTTATCTAAGATCGGATTTGGAGCAATGAGAATAGTATTCTCCGCACTCTCGGTATTGGTATTGATATCAGAAGGAATGGTAATTTGCACAACAGTATCGGCATGGAAAGCAGAATCCATACGAATAAGAATGGCCCCTGAAAAACTTAAACCATAGCTACGCGTTGTACCGGTAACTAAATAATGATATCCACCCACTGTATCTTTGGTAATGGAATAAGCATAATCGTCTTTATTGCCACCAAAAATAAAACTTGATTGCCACCAACCGTCATGACGGAGTTTACTACCATAAATATTTTGTCCTCCTGAGCCATATCTTGTGCTCATCCCCGCAACCACATATTTATTACCCTCAGCGACTATGGATTTATAATAGGCATATTTTCTTTGTCTTAGGCTTATTCTATCCCAAAACAAATCGCCATTATTATGAAATGCCATTACAGATAAATCCATTAATTGAAAAGCGGTATCTTCTTGAAAACCCACTGCTACGATATCAGTGTCAGCATTAATTATCAAATCATAAAATCCACCATCAGTAGAGTCGGGCAAACTTTTAAACCAAAGGCTATCTCCATTGGCTGTTAAACGGCAAAGGCAGGGATCAAAACTTCCGTTGCCATAACTTTGAGTCATCCCACAACAAACAATATCACCATTTGCCAGTCTATCTACCCCATAGAAGACCTCTTTTAATTTACCGCCTACCGTCTTAGCCCAATTAATATTCCCTTGCTTATCCACTTCAAGAACCCTCGCATCAGCTTGGCCATGCGTTGAGTTATAGGTTTGTCCCACAATAAGAAAACTAGTATCAGAAATCAGCTTAATACCATATCCAAAGTCCCAATCACTACCACCGATATAGCTTGTAGTAAAGGCATTACCTCCTTTATCGATACCCAAAAACATCATCTGAAACGACATCTGTGCTTGAGAGGAAGACGTTCCAATCACATAGATATTGCCTTGACTGTCCATTGTGGCATTTTCTGCTTTATCAAAACCTCCCTTTCCATAGGTCTTATGCCAAAGAAAATTCCCTGCCGAGTCGAGCGCAATAAGCCAAATATTGGTTTGGCCCCAGCCATAGCTCCCTGTATTACCAACAATACGATAGGTATGATCAGCAAGGTGGAAGGATTTAATGCCTTCATCATAAGAGGACCCACTATAAACTCTAGAGAAAGTTCCCACTTGTGCTCTCCCAACAAAAGAAAGCAACGTAAAACTTATAAGAAAGAGTATTATTCCGGTTTTCATCGAGCAATGGCCTTTCGAATTCTCACTAAATCCTCCAAAAGGGTATCAAGTTGATTAAGGGGCAGCATATTTGCCCCATCAGATTTTGCAATCTCCGGCTTGGGATGCGTTTCTATAAAAAGACCATCGACACCCACGGCGATACCTGCTTTGGCAATAGTAGGAATAAGATCAGGGCGTCCACCCGTAATGCCTTCTTCTTGATTTGGTTGCTGCAAACTATGAGTACAATCGAGACATACGGGTGCTCCAAATTTTTGCATACTTGGAATTCCTCTGTAATCAACAACTAAATCTTGATAGCCAAACATACTTCCTCGCTCAGTAAGAATAATATTATTATTACCTGCATTTCGTATTTTATGTACCGCATGCTTCATGGATTCAGGCGACATAAATTGACCTTTTTTTACATTTACTACTTTACCGGTTTTAGCCGCAGCAATAAGCAAATCGGTTTGACGGCATAGAAAAGCAGGAATCTGAAGTATATCAACATATTGAGCAGCCATATAAGCCTCTGCCTGAGTATGAATATCCGTTACTATGGGAACAGAAAATTCTTTTCCTATACGCTTTAAAATCTTCAGTGCTTTTTCGTTTCCTATTCCTGTGAAGGAGGAGACTTTAGACCTATTGGCCTTGCGATACGACGCCTTGAAGACAAAAGGAATCTCCAAACGGTCACAAACTGTTTTTATCCGTTCTGCAATTTCAAATCCCATCGTTTCATTCTCTAAAACACAAGGTCCGGCCAACAAAAAAAAGTTACCACTATCTTTATATTTTAACTTAGGTAAATATTTATGTATCATAATATTATAGTATATAGTTTAATTGCAGAAAACCTCCAATGCCAGAGAATCTCTTGGGCATAAAAGCACCCAAATAGCGGCTTTTGAATTTCAGAACAAATTTAGAACATATTTTCATGCCCAAATCAATTCCCATATTAAATTTTGAATAGCCCCCATAATTTGCATTTAGCCCAACGGTATATCTTTGGTGATGATAATTAAGCCCCAACTGATAGAAGGGTTTATAAACACTGAAAAAACGATAATTGAATAGAAATGAAGCACTCCAATCAGACTTAAAAAAATAGCGATATTTAATTAAAACATCCATAGGAATCATCGTGCTAAAGCTCTCTTTCTTGCTCCATTGATTAATATAATCCCTAAGGCTATCATTAAAGGTGGTAGTGATTAGTGGATTTGGCATTCTAAAAATATTGCTTACTTCCAGCCCATCAAATCTACTATTCTCATGCCTTGAATAGTATTTCGACGACTTATTCCAACGAATAAAACCGAAGTTATTTAATTCAATACGAAAGCAATACTTATTACTCTCTTTCTTTTGAAAAAACAAATCCACCCCTGCACCAACACCTTGTATGTTTCCCAAGCCCTTATTCATTGTCATAAGCTCGTTAAATTGCCCATTAAGTTGCAGATACAAGCCGGCAGTATCGGTATATAAATAGGCAGAATTGGAATTAAAATTCTCCAAAAAAGCACCCAAATTAAGGGCTAATTTAAACCCATATTCCATCTTATGTGGCCTGTCTTTTTTAAAGAGCCCCCATTTAAACTGATAGAATGTTTGCCTATTGAATTGCAAATTATTCAGATTAGCCTTTTCTCCTTCAAAACGTTTATTGCCATAAAAAAACAACGCAAAAGCATCCTTGGTAAACGCTATTTCCTGATATGAATTAAGGGCTATATCAATGGTATAAGCCAAATTAGACAGACCTAAGATATTCTTAGAATAATCGTGCTTATATTGCAATTCCGTGCGCCAAAAGTTTCCAAGCACATTATTCGCTGTTTTTAAACGTCCCAAATTAGTACTAAGGCTTGTTTCTGGAATTGATTTTCCAAAATAGTAGCGAGATAATAAATCATTATTTAAAGCGGAACCCAAATCAAAAGTATTAGTTAAAATTACTTCTGACTTTAGCAGAGTAGTATCTTTTACGTTTTGGGCCCTAAGCAAGGATTCACTGGCAAAAAGACCTAACAAAAAGACCATAACTGTCTTAAGCAAAGCCATTGTAAAAAAAACTCGCTGTCCTTTATTCTCCATAAAGCATGTCCCCCACTATTTTAACATTCATTCCGTAATGCATATACAATTGATAGCTTTGATTTTGAATAGTATTAATGCGCGCTTTGATTTTTATCTTTTCTGCCAAGCCTAGATTAGTCAATAGACTACTACTTAATGTAATTGGTAAGCGTGCATTACTCGCTTTCATAACAACACCACTACTATTATCCATTTGTCCTGCTGCTATCAAGGTATTTCTTTGCAATAAAGAATCAACAATCTGATTATTGGCATCAAGGAGATAAAATTGAATATTTACAGAAAAGGGAAATAGATTTTCGATATAAATAGTAACTGCTCCTGATTTCACCTTTTTATCTTCAATATGGATTGGAGAGTTATCTTCTATCAAAAGATTATTAGCACTAAAATCCAGTGGAATATTTAGTTTAATATTAGCTTCCAGCCCTTTGTTAAAATAGATAAAATCGTTGCCGGCGCTAATATTTCCCAAAGGATTCATTACTGCAGAAATATGAAATAACAGTGAATCCGGCATAATTTCAATCATTCTATCAATATTTGAGTTCGTCAGATTATAATGCTTATGTCTTGGATAAATGGGATATTCAGCCAAGTTGCTCTCGGCAGCTCTTTGCATATTAATAATTGAGCCCACTATTGGGTTATTAAGATTCACTATTGAAGGCGGCGAATTTCTTTTCGTTGCCAATTGATCAATACCTATACTCAGCTCTGCCCCTATAAAATTATAAATATCAATACTTGCTTTTACTTTTTTAATATCAAAGCTTCCACTTTTGAAATTTCCAAAGGCCCCAATAGCCTCAGCACCACGGGTATCGAACTGCTGTTCTCCAAGATATCCGCGCGCATAAGCAGGTTTAAATTCATCAAAAGTAGAAACAATAAGTACCGAATCAGTAGGGGCAACAATAGCCGTATCCCCATCAGGATGAATCCATACAGTAGTAGTGGCATAAATCGTATTATAGGCATCTCCATTGGGACCCGTTAAATCTATATTATAATTATCTAAATCAATATCTTTTACCACAAAAGCTTTTGCTGTATCGCTGGCAGCCGGCACTTCAGTAGTAATTTCGTAGACTAGTCCATTAAGAGTAGCACTATAGAGTTTGTAATTTACCAAAAGAGGCTGCTTAATTGTATTGGTAACATAAAACTTCATTCGAGCAACCGAAGCCCTGGCCATCTTCAACTCCATTCCTTTAAAATTCAATGGAGTAACATTCTGCTTTTCGATAACTTTTTGGCCCGGAGGAATGGTAAAAGTAAAAGGAATATTAAAAAGATCTACCGAAATAGTATCATCCATATTAATTACCTTATTCGTTGCCAGCAAATTCAGATTTTGTTTTACTATCAACGACCAACTTTGATCTGAATTTTCTTGCACATTAGTATCCCCAAAGATATCACCAACATCTAAATGAGTATTTAGCAATGGGGCAAGAATATGCCTATCCCATGAAGCTTTCTTTTGACATGAAATAAAAAAAATAACTACTATCATCGATAGTAATAAAAGGAGTTTTCTCATACAAATCTATTTCCTCTATTTAATCTTATATTAATAAAAAATTATTTAAGAACCGACTTCATCCAATTCGCCATATCAGAGACTACTATTGCACTTACGTTGCCCCTGTGATTATATTCTTCAGGATACGACTTAGCTGTCCCCTTTATAAAAAGGTGATTTAAACCATTATACGACACAAATGTTATTGGCAGTACTGATTTAAAAAAGAGCGTATCCTTATTCAGAATACTATCATAGGTATGATGAGGTTTGCGCAATCCCTTTCCCCATAATCGAAACTCTTTTTCAGAAATCTGATAATCTCGAGAACCCCGTATTATAAGCATAGGAACCGTCAAAGAATTTGCCACTTTAATGGGATTGTATTTGCTAAGACTCAACCAAAAGCTGGTATCCGAAGTGAGAAGTAATGTCTTTTTCTTCCCCTTTTTCAAGTCTTTCTCCAGACTTTTTACATTCATTGCCTGTCGTTTAATCTTCTTGATTTCTTGCTTCTCCACCTTAGTATAACCATTACGCGCATATAGATAATTGTACTGATCTACAATTACATCCTCCAAGGGACTCGCATTGGCCGCCATAAGCACTATTCCAGCTATCTTATCTGTTTTTGAGGCAATCAATGGAGCTAAGAATGCCCCTAAACTGTGCCCCACAATAAAAATAGGTGTGCTTTCTAAGGCAGGGGTTTTTGCAAGCGTATTAATGGCAGCAAGAGCATCATTAACAACAATATGTTGAATATCGTGCGGATACGAATCTGCAGCCTTATGGTGAGCAATCAAGTAGCTCCGCTTTTGATAGCGCAAAGTAGCTATCCCCTGCTTTGCCAACTGATGAGCCAACTGCATAAATATCTTATTGGGACCAATACTTTCGTTCATATCATTAGGACCGGAACCATGCACTAATACAGCTACAGCAACGGCAGGACGATTTATTGGCATACATAACAAAGCCGGAAAATGGATTTTATCATTTACAAACTCCAATTTCTTTTCCGAATAAAAGGCTGTATTTTGTGGTTCATAAGCGCCGGGATTTTGTTGTTGATAGGGCCTAAAAAATATACCTGAGATTTTATTTTCTTGATTAAACGTTAAACGATATCTCAATTTCCCATTTTCAAAATCGAGGATACAATCAACCAATAAGAATGGTTTATGATAAACATCAATTATTGTATCAATATTTTTGAAATTTCCATACTGAGATACTATTTGAGGCCAAAGTTTTTTGGTAGTTTCTAATGATAATTTTGAAGCGACTTTCTCTGTAAAATAATAAAAAAGCTTATTACTTTCTCCCTTTTGCATCCACTTTACACTCTGGCTTGCAATCTGTTGACACAATGTATCATTTTGTGC
>WGCS01000011.1 GCA_015493685.1 Bacteroidales bacterium | reverse complement strand
TATGCCGATACGGCAGCCACTCCTTGGGTTACATTGCGTGATGTAAAAGTAACACCCTCGGGCGATTATCTTATTGTAGGTAATTATAATTATCATTGCCAGGGGGGTAGAAACAGAGCTTTTATCATTAAAATGGATAGCGGTGGTGGTATTATTTGGTATAAGTTTATTGATGCGAGCATATATACGAACATCATCAATTCAATAGAATTAGAACCTAATGATTCAGGTTTTTATTTTAATTCACGTAAAAACACAAGTATCTACCTTGTTAAGTGTGATAAGTACGGTGCAATTCAGTGGGATGTTCCTTTTAATGGGTATTTATCCTTTACTAATTATACTGAAATAAAGGTGTTGGATAACGAAATAATAGTAGGTTCAAATTTCGTGATACCTCCTCTTGATAATTCAAGTACACCTAGATTGTTAATTTCTCAAATTAATAAAGCAAGTCAAACTGTAAATTGGTCAAAAAAGTTTTATAGTATAGCTGTATATTCTACATGGTTACGTCAAGAAACCATAGATATAGAAATAAAGAAAAATGGAGATATAATTATCGGAACTGTTGGAAAAAAATACACAGGCACGAATTTTTCAAGCGATATTAGAGCCAACCTCCTAATGCTCAATAGTAATGGCGATAGTCTTTGGAGTCATTATTATACCTACCGCAACGATAGTGCAGAGGTAGAAGATATGCAGTTCAACGATATGGTAATTTGCGATGATGGAGGAATACTCTTTGGTGGCAGCTATTATAATTGGAAAGAGTCAATATTCCTTAGAGCATGGCTAGTAAAAACAGATAGTTTAGGCAATGCCCCAGGTATGTTTACCGTGGGTATAGAAGAAAAAAACATCTTAGTAATCAAAAAACAAAAACCATTACTTTACCCCAACCCTGCTACCGATAATTTTAAACTTCGCTTTGAGCAAAGCCCCACTGAAGATTATGAGCTTAGTATTTATTCCGTCTCAGGCAAATTAGTAAAAAAACAGCAACTCACAGCCTTTGACAATGAGTATCGGGTTGATATTTGGGAATTAAAATCGGGAGTTTATTTTGTTCGTTTGGAGAGTGATGGGGCGGTGGTTTATAGTGGTAAATTTGTAAAACAATAATTATTATGAATTTAAGGCCCTAGCCAAAGCAGCCATACACATCCTGCAAACACCTCAAGCCTCGCAAATGCCTTTTGCAGCAAGAGTATGACTGCCCAACCCCAAAGAAAAGCCCAGACAGACAACAAAGGCTATATGTAATGCGGGCTCTGTCCTAAATAGGAAGCGTGTTGAAACAAAGAAAAATTGTTGTAAATTTGACAATTAATTGTTTAAAAACCCCGCAATACACATAGCCAAAACGTTGTCTGCAAGGCAAAGCCCGCGCCAATCAAGCACATTTGGTTTTTTGCCACCCAATTTGATGCAATCGCAGAAAAACCAAAAGAGCTTGATTTAAGGCTAACGCAAATAGAAAACATATTAAACTATTAACAATAGAATAATTAAATAGACAAAATATATTATTATTTTTGAAGGATTAGAAAGAAAAAAGGAAATGCCTAATGATTATACATTAGATGCACAACAAACCGCTGACCTTAGTAATTGGCAAACTTATTTTAATATTGCTAAAGCAGTTAAGCAATCTGATATTACTTTAGGAATGCTTAGCGAAAGTCAGAAAACACAGTTGAAGTCAATTGCCTCTTTGGACAATTCACCAGTAGCATCTTCTGCTCTTGCATTATTGATATTTGATAATCCAAAATATGCATATTACGAGCAAGTAAAACCCGTAACTGTGAATAAGGCCCGATTGACAAGACCAATAGACAATACAGAGCTAAAGACTGAGAATAAATTATTAAAAATATATCCAAATCCAAGCCACAACTATATTACTTTAGAGTATCGTACTGGTGATAAATACAGCAGCCTAAGCATTGCCATAAAAGATGCCACTGGCAAAACTATACTTACAAAACAACTCAAAGGTGGAAATTCTGAAGAAATGATTAATCTTTCGGAATTGAAATCAGGAGTTTATTCTTTACTTTTATATGGTGATGATGCGCTTATTGAAGTTAACAAGATAACTGTACTTAAATAATTATTAACCATAGCTAAAGCCCTATGGGGCTTTAGCTTATTTTAAACCACAACAATTATGAAATATGTTGTAATTTTTATGCTATGCGCTTTTTCGTTATCGGCAACTGCTCAAGATACAACTTTTAACAAACTGATACACTCATATCCAGGGACTCTAGGGATTCGTTCGTTAATTAAATTTAATGATAAGTATTATGCTTGTATTTCTCAGGTTGACACACCTTATATTCAAGGTATTGGTTATAAGAATGGCTTGGGAATACTTAAACTAAATGCTACGTATAACATTGTTGATTCAACAATAGTTAATTTAAATAAAACTATTGTTTCTAATATAGGGCATGGTTTTGCCATTAATCAACAAGATACAAGTTTTATTGTAGCAGGTACAATAAAAGATGATTCGGTACATTGGAACGGCTACCTAATAAAATTCGATAAAGACTTAGACACGCTTTGGACAAAGCAAATAGTGCATCCCGACACCGCTTATGCCGATACGGCAGCCACTCCTTGGGTTACATTGCGTGATGTAAAAGTAACACCCTCGGGCGATTATCTTATTGTAGGTAATTATAATTATCATTGCCAGGGGGGTAGAAACAGAGCTTTTATCATTAAAATGGATAGCGGTGGTGGTA
>WGCS01000010.1 GCA_015493685.1 Bacteroidales bacterium | reverse complement strand
TATTTAATGGCGACCGAAAATAATGTTGAGGATAAGATTGCTGTCCAAAGGATTTTAAGCTGAATGACCCCTCAATAGCAAGGAGTAATACTAGAAAATATATATTTTTTGTGTTAATCATAGTAGCATTTTAAAAGGCTTTGTAATAGTACTTCCTATATTTTTTAAATGAAGTATTATTTCCAAAACGTTGGTTATAGAGTTTTTTCTTATCGGCATCAGGATATTGTCTCTTATCAGCATTGGCTAGCAACTGCATGCAGAGCACTGCATTATTCTTTGGAATAATCCAATGATGTCCTATGGCCTCTTTCCACAAATCTATGGCGGTATTAATGTCATTGGTTTTGAGGGCAAATTTTATGGCTTCATCACTCATTACTTTGCTGTTGTGGCTAGTTACAAAATGGTATAAGCTTTCTGAAGCAAGTCCAAAGTGACTGAGTTTCTTGCTGTAAAATAGCTTTTGAGCATCGGAAAATAAATTTAGTGCTTCGGGAATCTTAGCTTCTGTAATTAATTTTGATGCTTCCTGGAGCTTCTTTTGGTAAAGGGCAGCTTGTTTATACTTGTTCAATAGGCTCATCGGATAGATACTGTCTAATGGTAGATATTGATGTTCCTTGGTGATTATTATTGCTTGCCGGCAGTATTTTTCTGTAGATATATAGTCTTTGAAATCAATACTTTGTCTCGCTTTAAGCAGGCTCTTGGAATATTCTTTGCTAAGTGCATCATTTTGTTGTTGCTGTAAACTTATTTTTATTCTGGCAATAGCTTGCTGTATCGTTGAATCATTACTTAACTTATCAGTCTTAATGTTCTTTAGGGCAGTAATAAGCATTCTTTTGGCGGCTGCATATTTATGACCCCAGGCGTAAGTTCTTGCCTTACTAAGGTTGTTAAGGATTATAACTTTGGCACTTTTAGCCAAATAACTATCCAGAGAATCGTCTTGTGGAATAGAATAGCGTTGGGCAATTTCTTGGGCAAGCTTAAGTTCAGGGTATGCTTTTCTATATCGATGATAGGTATAGTATATGGTCCCTTGATCAAAATGCAACTGATAGCTTTTTTTCATGCTTTGTTCTGTTGTAGAATGACAAACCCCAGTTTTTATTGGCGTAATGGCAACCTTGGATTGAAAGCCTACTGCTTTTTGTTTTGCAATACTACCCTGATAGTTGGTGCTTGTTAACTGATGTTTTACTTCTTGAACAAAACTTTGTGCATCCTTAAGTTTATGTGCCTTACTTAAACTATCGGCATATTGCCAATAACGCTTAGAAAGCTGAAACTCCAAATTCTTATTTTTCTTAATGCTAAGTCCAAGATATTGAGTTGCCAGAAGTGTATAGAGTGCATCAACTTCTTTGCTGTTTGTTATGGCGTCATTATGAGCTTTCTGATAGTTGTCGGCAATATTCAAATAGTCTTCCGTCATATCCAATCGTCCACGCTGCAAGGCTGCTCCCGCAATGCTTAGAAAAGAAGCATACATTCCATGTTTGGCTTGATTTATTTTCGATAGTTGATTGCTATCACACTGAATAACAGTGCTATTTCTCTTGCAGAAAGCTTTAGCTTCTAAAAGGATTTTAAGTCCTTCATTATAATTTTCAACTTCATTAAGTGCTTTTCCCTTTTGCAATAACACTTGGTATAATTCATTGGCAAATTGTGTGTATTTAGTAGTGGTAGAATCCAGCTTAAGGAGCTCATTTAAATAATACTCTGCCTTGCCATATTGCCTGTTTTGATAGTATATACGAGAAAGAGAATAGAGCGAAGGGGTGTAGTTGGAGTTGTATTTCAGTGATTTATTAAAATATTCTTTTGCTTTATTTATCGAACTATCCTTTAGCATGACTATTCCTTTTGTAAAATAGAGTGAGTCAAGTTGGGCTCTTTTAGTATCAAATGTAGTCTTTAGCAGAGCGAGCTGTCTGCCAATAGTTTTATACTGATGATAATAGCCTCCCGGATCACTAAGTTGTAATGATAAAGTAGTAGCATAAGTGGGCATAAGAAGTTTTCTATAATCTTTAATCAAATACTTTAAATCAATGTTTTGCAATGTAATATTGTCAATATTATTGGGTTGGAGTAAATTAATTTTAGTTTGAATATCCGATAGCTTTTTACCCTCTTTATAGTATAATTCAATATTGTTCAAAGCCGTATTAAAAGCATTTTTTTGTTGTTTGGTAAAAGTATAAACCCATTTTTCATCGGTTAATGTATAGGCACCGCGATTAGTGGAATCGGTAAAAGTGGTGTCAATAATAAAGCTACTTAGATTTTTCCACCGAATTGATTTTTTATACTTATATGTATTGCCGCTATTAAGTTCTTTCACCTGATATTGAAAGTAAAGCTTATGAGGAAAAATAAGTCTGCTAAAATTAAATCCCCTAAAATTAAAATTTCCGGTTTTAATAATACTGTCAATATGAATTATAATATGATAGTGGTTTGGCTTTTGTTTAATTAATAAGGAATGAATATTGGCAGAAATTCCATATTTGTAATAGGAACGTAAGCGTGATTGGGCATGAGCCATTTGGCTAATAAAATAGTTAGGTAAGGACTCGTCGTGCTCATAGGGTGAAAATTTAAAAATAAGCTCACTATTTTTATGCTCATCATACACTGTCATATCTTGCGCAAACAGCTGAAAAGCAAATAATTGTATCCATATAGTTAAGCTTAGCACGAAAAGTCTTTGTCTCATCAACTTGCATTAAATAATGATTATCCGTAAAGATAAATCCTAGTTTATAAGATTGTAAAATCTTAATCAAGGATAGGTAAATCCATCTCCTAAAAGAAGAGCATTTTATTGATTTATTAACGATATAAGGTGGAAAAAATTGAGCGCTTGAAATATAAAATTGAGCTTAAGATTTGTAAGCTGAAGTTTCACAAATCAGCACAAGCCTGAAGAGAGAAATTGGTGGTGATTTTTAGGCCACCTTTTTCTGTTTTGTCCTAAAGGGTGGAAAATATGGAAAAGAAAATTCTAGCTTGTAAGCTAAATAAGCCGGTTATCCTAACAACAAATTCCTCAAAGGCCTCCCTTTAGGGTCGGAGTAGCATTTGAGGTATTTGTTTTGTTCTTCGGCTAACCTTTCTTTTTTATCACTGCGAAGGTCTTGCTTTGGGCGAGGCTTTAGCTTTAGCTTCGAACTTACCAATAATGATAAGCTATACGGGTTTGCAGTAAAATATACTAGTGGATTTGGGTATTGAAACGTATCTTCAAGAGATTGAAGATACTAAAGAAACTAAGCTGTTTTATTATCTGTATTGTGATTTTCCTTTTGAAGGATACTTCGTTTAGTTTTTACTGTCGTCTTTTTTTTCTTTGTCTCTTTGCTTTTCTCCTGCTTCATTTCCTTCGAATTTACTTTAGCCAAACTATCTTTGGATCGTACAAAACGTTTTTTAAGGGTTGCCTTTACCAATTGATAAGAAGAGGATTCTGCCTTTTTCTTGGGTGTTCTTATGCTATTTGTATTAGAAGAAGTCTTCTTTGGCGATTTCGGTGGCTTAGATTCTTTAAGCTCAAGGTAATATTCTTTTGCTTTCTCGCTAATAATTTGGTTTTTCTTACTCATTCTGTCAGCAGGGAAAAGAATATCTAATTCCTTATGGCAGTATTCGGCAATATCAGGAAAGAAAGCTCTGAATTCTTCCTCATAGAGTTCATAATCATCAATTAAATCATCCACTACATATTCCATATTTGATTTAAAATTAGCACGTCTGGCCATAAACTGAAAACTTCGTCGTAAGCCTTCCATTTTGGCATAACTTGCTAGCCAGTTTTGCATGATGAAGAAAGGTAAAATCTTCTTGGTTTTGCTAGGTAGAATACTGTAGTTTCGAAGTAAGATTCCATAACTGTATGAGGTGAAACTCGACAGATGAAATTCAGAATATTCACTCCAATTTTTTGCGAGAAAGTGATCGTAGAAAATATCGGCAATAACCCCGGCATATTTATGGTATTTTGGGTGTAAACGCGCCCTGGTTTTCATAAATTCAGGATGATGATCCGTATAATAATCAATCTTACGATGAAGCATAATGCCGTCTACAACTTCCTTTGGAAAGTGTTCAATCTTATTCCCCCTAATGTGATCTGCAATAAAATTCCCCAGCATAATATACTCATGATCTCCGGAAAGTTTTAAGTGGGCTAGATAATTCATTAATAGTTATTTAGGCTTTTATATCTTACATTTTATTAATCCTATTATAATCAATTCTAATATCAAAATTTAAGTCTTTGAAATCTTAATTTGTTGATGAACGATTAAATAATTTTCTTAGTATAAGATAAAGACTCATAAAGTATAAATAGTTGTATGAAAAAATTATTTTTTGTCGAAATATGAAAAAAACTCCCTGCCATTGAATGACGACAGGGAGTATAATATAAGTTATTCTTTAGTATTGACAAGTAGAAATACCGTATGGCTTGTCTTATTTTTGTCTGAGCCTATTGTTTTTTAAGCATCCCTTTTACTTCATCCATATTTCCATCATTAGGAGCTGCATTAAGATCAAGAATAGTACAAATAATATTGTAGATATCCACATTTTTAAATTTTTGTTGGTGATAATTGGTCTTAAAAGCAGGACCATAAGCATAAAAGATAGCATCCATTGTACTAATGGAATTGTCGTATCCGTGTGTTCCCGCAATGGTAAAATTAGGAATGCTTTTATTGTAGAGTGCCCAGCTGCTATCTGCTGTAGCTACAAAGTCTCCACATCGTGGATTTTGCATATAATGCATACGTGCAGGAATTGTTGATTTGCTGTAATATTTGATATGAGGAATATGTTGAAGTGCATTTTCTACGGAATCCTTAAAGCCACTTTTAACCCAAATATTATAAGTAGGGTTTCCTCCGTCCATTCCTTTGACCCATTCGGGTTTAATATACTGTGTTAATGATATTGCTCTATTATGGGTAATTTCTTCCATGCCATGGTCAGAAGTAACTATTACATTTACTTTGTTGGCTATATCGAGTTTAGCCAATTTATCCATAAAATATCCCAACAATCGATCAAGACCGGCAATAGTATCCTTTATCTGTTGACTTTTGGGCCCATATTTATGCCCATAACTATCAGGCTGACTTACATACCATGTGATTAGGTGGGGACGTTTTTCCGCGGGTAGTTGGAGCCATGCAATTACTGAGTCAGCTCGTTGGTAAAAGGGAAAGTTGTGTTGGTATATTTTATAAATACTTGGCCTATAGCCATCAATTTTAGCTTCAGAGCCAACCCAAAAATAGGAGGCGCTCTTTACCTTTTGTTTTTCTGCGGTTACCCAAATAGGTTCCCCACCATAAAAATAGCCGTCTTGCACCTTTGCTCTATCAGAAATTTTATAAAGCACTCCGCGTTGCGGGTCCCAAAAAGTATTATTGACAATACCATGATGATCAGGATATAGTCCTGTAGCGATGGTGTAGTGATTAGGGAAAGTCTTGGTAGGGAAGGAGGCTTGCATCTCTGCACGAACTCCCATTTGCTCTATCTTATCAAAGTTCGGGGTCTTAGCTTTGTCGGGATAGTCCCAACGAAAACCGTCCATCGAAAGCATCACCACATAGGGTTTATTGGTGTCTGCCGGCTTGTTATTTGGTGTTTCTTTTTTTTCTTTACAAGCCCATGTACTTAATAGCAATAGACTAATTGCAAGGTATAATAATACTTTCATTTTAGCTTAATATTAATTATTTTTTAAAATAAACATATCGTATTGTAATCATTCTCAAAAGTACAAAAAAAAAAGCTCAGCCCGCAGTGGGTTGAGCTTTTTTATAATTGTTATCCGATAAGGACTAGAACATAACTTTCAAAGAGAAATTGAAATTACGTTGGAATCCCCAGAATCCCATAAAGTTGTCTTTGCTGTGAGTATATTTGCCATTGGCATCTCTTGTTGCATTATCCCAACCTTCTGAAGCATATAATACATTAGTTAAGTTAAATGCATTTACTTGGAAATATGAAGTCAGACCTGCCATTTGAAATTTATATTTAAACATTGCATTTAATATGGCAAATGATGGTAACTTATAAGATTGAGCCAGATCATTAGGGTTAGTACGTTTCTCTGGGTCAAAACGAGCATATAAATTATCGTTAAATACATAGTCAGCACCTAAAGTAATATGTTTGCCCATTTCGTAACGACCAATTAAACCTAATTGTGTTTGAGGAGCATCAGCTACTTTTAGTCCCTTGATGTATGCATCATATTGTCCAACTTTATTACGATTGTCATCATATACGTCAAATTTTACATCATTGGTATAGTGCCAGTCACCGAAGGAAGCAAATCCACCGATTTCAATATGTTTGGTAGCTTTGTATTTCAATTCAACCTCAAGGCCGCTATGTACTTCGCTGATTCCTTGGAAATAAATAGTGTGAGAAGCTCCTGCTGTGTCACGATATGCTCCTTTAGCCCATTTGTCATTCCAAGTGGTATAATAAGCATTGATTTTAGCAGTAAATTTACTTGAAGTAAATCCATAACCAAATTCAAAAGCCATTACTTTCTCATTAGCTAAATTTGGATTAACAGTGTTGCCATAGTTAATATATACAAAGTTATGGTAAGGGGCACGAGAATAATATCCTGCATTGAAGAATATATTATGATGCTCATTGATATTATAGTTAGCTCCGGCTTTGGCATTATAACCAAAAGCAGTAACTTGTTTGGCATTTAATTCACCTCTACCGCGGGCATAGTTATAACGGTCCACACGGTTGTACCATGTATTGGATGCTGTACCTGCCACAAAAGCATTTAAATTTCCTGCTGTTAATTCTAATTGAGCGAAGGCTCCACCATAAGTTACCAATCCATCATTATCATAGGCAATACGATCGCCAACCTGAGCTTTTGGAGTTACCTTGTCGGCCCAATAAGCGCCACCTAATAAATTACGTACCTCACGATAGTGTTCTCCTTTATAATGACGAGCATCAATACCGGCGATAAGTTTCATATTATCTGTTAGTGAGTATTTTAATGTGGAAATTACTCCTGTCCAGAAGTGGTTATTCATGGAGTTACGCATGATTAAATACGATCCTGTACTACTAGTATCATTTATTCCTACTGCATATCCCCAATTTCTTTGACCTAAAGCAGTACTTGGTGCACCATATTTTATAGGACTTCTTCCTAATATTCCAGATCCTCCTCCTGTTCCAAAGCTTACATAAGCTGAGGTAGCTAAAAAGGCTTTGTCATTAATTGTCCAATACCAGTTCAAAGCCATTTGTGGTTTATGGTAAAAATTGTTACGTTCATTGTACATTCTGCCACCAAGCCATCCCCAGTTGGGATTGTATTTGATGCCATTACGTTCCATTTGAGAATAAGATTGTGCTGAATATTTTGAATTATCACGTTGTCCGTGTTTTTGTGGAGCTCCAATAATAGAAAATTGTAAACGATGCTTTTTACCTATTTTCTGGCTTAATGCCATATAATAAGACCATGCATCAATATAAGTTGCATCAACATAACCAGGACCGGTTGTTCTTGAACCAACAAAAGTAAACGCTGTTCCTTTTTTGTTTTCACCGGTGCTTAATGATAACATAGCTTTCTTAGTTCCGTAAGAGGTCATAGAAGTCTGTATAGAACCGCCTTTTTTTGCGTCGGCTGTATTAGTTACAATATTCATTGTTCCCCCTACAGAGTTGATAGCTAATTTGGAAGCTCCCAAACCACGTTGTACTTGAATTGAAGAGACAGCATCACCCAAACCTGCCCAGTTTGACCAATATACCCATCCGTTTTCCATGTCATTAACAGGTACTCCGTTTATCATTACAGCGATGTTTCTTTGGTCGAAACCACGAATTGTAATTCTTGAGTCACCATATCCACCGGCACCTTTTGTAGCATATACAGCTGGTGTTCTGTTTAATACTTCCGGCAATTCTTGAGACCCTAAATTTTCTTCAATTTCAATGGTACGAACAGTAGATACTGCTACCGGAGTCTTGCGATCTACAGCATAAGAGGCAATTACGTTAATTCCATTTAAACCAATTTGGTTTGATTTTAACTTAACTGTTCCAAGTTTCGTAACGTTGTTATTACTAACTTTTACATTTTTCTCTATAGTACCATAGCCTACATAAGTAAACTCTAATGTATGAGTCCCGGAAGTTAAATTTAAACTAAATTTACCATCAAGGTCCGTTGCTACTCCATGAGTAGTCCCTTTTTCCACTACAGTAGCTCCTACCAATCCTTCACCTGTATCCGCATCTTTGATAACTCCTGTAACTGTACCTTGCGCTTGTACAAATGAGAACGAACTCACTACAGCAAAAAGTACCAAAACTAATTTAAGTAATTGTTTCTTCATTGTTAATAGTTTGATTAATTTTAAATGGTTTGTTGATTAATTTTGCAATTATAATAATAAATACACGAAAATATTCCTTTTGTGAAAAACTAATGGCAAAATGTTAATATTTATTAATGAACTTGCTGCAAAAGTAGAAGTAAATTATGGTTGATTGACATTTCTATCGTTATGAAATTGTTAAGTGAGACTTTAGCAGTGAGGAAAAAAGAAAAAGAGGTTAGTTAAAGGACAAAACAAATACCTCAAATGCTGCCCCGACCCTAAAGGGAGGCATTAGAGGAATTTGTTTTTAAACCAGTATTTTCTTTCTGCCTTTTCCACTCTTTAGGGCGAGGAATAGAAAAATCGGCATTTAAAAAAACAGCATCAATTTTTCTCTTCTGGCTTTGTGCTGATTTGCGTCAGTTATCGCGCAAAGCTTAAGAATAATCTCTGGCACTTAACGAGCCTTGAGTTTTTTACTTTCTTTTTGTTTTAAGACAAAAAGGAATTGAGGGTAAAATAAATATAAACCCATACCTTAAATAGTTTCCATATAGTGCCGTGGCAGGGATAGAAGCGGCAGCTTGGCCGGCAAGGAGCGCTAAATTTAGTTTTTGGAGCGCAAAGCTATCCGGAGGTAGCTTATGCGAAACAATTAACTAAATAGCGCTAATGGCAGGACAACTATAGCGGATAGCCCGTCTGCCACCCAAAACAAAAAAATATAATTTATAAATCATGGAAATATGCATTTTAGTGTTAAAAATACTTAGCTTTGCTTTTTGAAACAAACAGAAAAGATATGTCAACAGCAAATAAAGTAAATAAATCGAAGGTTACCACTCATGTGCTTCAGGAGATGAAACTCAAGGGGGAGAAAATAGCTATGCTAACGGCTTACGACTTCAGCTTTGCCAAGATATTGGATGATTCCGGTATTGATATTTTATTGGTAGGCGATTCGGCTTCTAATGTGATGGCCGGTTTTGATTCGACGCTACCTATTACGCTCAACGATATGATATACCATGCCTCGTCGGTGGTGCGTGCTGCTAAACGGCCTTTGGTAGTTGTTGATTTACCTTTTGGTACTTATCAGGGTAATTCAAAAGAGGCGCTGCACAGTTCCATTAGAATAATGAAGGAGGCAGGGGCTAATGCGGTAAAAATAGAAGGAGGTAAGGAAGTGGTTGAATCAGTAAAACGGATTATTTCGGCAGGGATACCGGTTATGGGTCATCTTGGGCTTACCCCTCAGTCGATACATAAATTTGGCACTTATGTGGTAAGAGCTACGGAAGAAAAGGAGGCTAATCAGTTGCGCAAAGATGCCAAATTACTGGAAGAGGCGGGCTGTTTTGCCTTGATATTAGAAAAAATTCCTGCAGAATTGGCCGGAGAGGTTACCAAAGAGGTAAAGATTCCTGTTATTGGTATTGGCGCCGGAGGTCAAGTTGATGGTCAGGTGTTGGTATTGCATGATATGCTAGGCATCACTCAAGACTTCTCTCCCCGTTTCTTGCGCCGGTATCACAATCTCAAAGAGGAGATAATGGGTTCGGTACAAGAATATATTAAAGATGTAAAATCGGGAGATTTTCCCAACGAACGCGAACAATACTAAGGGCTAACCTCCTATTTTTTTATGACAAAGAGCAAATTTGCCGATTGGGTATTGTATGAAGATAATCATTTGCTGGTGGTAAATAAGCCGGCATCAGAGATAGTGCAAGGCGATAAAACCGGGGATACTCCTCTTAGTGATAAGGCAAAATTATATTTAAAAGAGAAGTATGATAAGCCGGGAAAGGTTTACCTTGGCGTAGTGCATCGTTTGGATCGTCCCACCAGCGGAGCACTTATTTTTGCCAGAACGGATAAAGCATTATCACGTTTAAATAAAATGCTTAGAGAACATGAAATCCACAAAACCTATTGGGCAATTGTAGAAAAGGCTCCGAAGATAAAAAAGGCCAGGCTGGAAAATTATTTAAAGAAGAATCCTAAAAACAATAAATCGTATGTGGTAAGCAAAAATACCGACGGTGCTCAATTGGCTATACTAACCTATAAAGTGCTTTGCAGCAGCGACAAATATCATCTTTTGGAAGTGGAGTTACAAACAGGGCGTCATCATCAGATAAGAGTACAACTGGCAGCCATTGGCTGCATTATCAAAGGAGATTTAAAATATGGTGCCAAAAGAAATAATGCTGATGCCTCCATTAGTTTACACGCCCGCCACCTACAATTTATACATCCTGTTAAGAAAGAACCACTTGATATTGTAGCTCCTGTACCGAATGATGGCTTATGGCAGTTTTTTGAAAAAACAATGGAGAAGAGCTTCGTAGTTCTGATGATTGTATCATAATAATCATGTTGCCAATTGGTTTGCTGGGGGGTGTTATTGAGAATATTAATTTGTTTTGGTAGTTTTTCCTAGATTGGTGCTAGGTGCTACCTTGCAGATACGGTTCGTGAACCGTATTTACATAGGTAGCACTATTTGGGTTTTGTTGTTTGGTTTGTTGATGTGATAATCTAATCTATTGTTATTCAGGTGGAACGCGATAGAATCACGCACTAGCGGGGTAGATACGGTTCGTGAACCGTATTTACATAGGTAGCACTATTTAGGTTTTTGTTGTTTGGTTTGTTGATGTGATAATCTAATCTATTGTTATTCAGGTGGAACGCGATAGAATTGAGCACTAGCGGGGTAGATACGGTTCGTGAACCGTATTTACATAGGTTGCACTATTTGGGTTTTGTTGTTTGGTTTGTTGATGTGATAATCTAATCTATTGTTATTCAGGTGGAACGCGATTGAATCACGCACTAGCGGGGTAGATACGGTT
>WGCS01000009.1 GCA_015493685.1 Bacteroidales bacterium | reverse complement strand
CTGTTAATGTTTTTATAATTTGTCCTGTTATATTATAAATACTCATGTTTTGTATGTTATCGTCAGATTGAATTTTGATAAAATCATACGCTGGATTTGGATATAATTTTACAGTAATTAATGAATTATCTTCAATAGATTGTGTGGAATTTAGATTAGCCATAAAAGAATACACAACCGAAGGATTAGTATTGGGAGCCGTACCAAAATCTGATTTAAAACATATTTTGTCTCCATTTGGAGACGCCACTGCCATAGGAGATTGCTCGTAACTAGTATTGCTACTAAAATGGTGTCCAAAATATTCAACCGTACCGGTCTGATCTAATTTTACGGCTATTATCTGTCCGGATTGAGCCGCATCGGCATGCGTTATATAAGCCCAGCCCGGTCTATTGATATTGCGGCATGAGATATGTCCATCTATGCCAAAGTCGGAGTTTTGAATGATTGTAGTAGAACCGCTTCCATTGAGTTTGTACATGTATAATCCACTTTGTTGAACGCCGTAAAATTGTACAAAAACTTCATCGCCATCTGCGGCATAGCCTAAATCGCCATGGTTTCCGTAGTGAATGAGCCGGTTTTGGTATTGCATATCCATTGTGTTATACACTTCTACACCGAAGTGTGATTGTCCGTTTTCTACGTATGGATTAGCTTGTGAAGTGGTATTATGACTCCACATAATGACTACATAATTACCAGATTGTGAAACAGAAACCCAATCAACATAATATGGAAAACTACTACCTCCATTTTGCCAACATCCGACAAATTTTCTTCTGAAAATGGTTTGAAAATTCTGTAAGTCATAAATAATTACATCCATGTCCAAACTATCCTTACCAACCAGCGCTACGTAATGGTCGTTTTTGTCAATATTTCCTTCGCCAGGTCCCAACTTTACATATTCATAGGGATTACCTGATGCATTAGTTATGGTTCCAACGACTTGTGTTGTATTGGTTGATATGAAATGTTTTTTTATTTCTCCGTTTTCTTTAAAACTCCATATCAAGTCTGGATTAGTATTAGACCAATAACACGGATACAAAGATGCGTTACTAATATCTTGCACTTCTTGATACGTATTGGCGTTGTAGACTTTCCAAGAGCGGATTTTATATAAAGTTTGGTTGCTATTCCAGACTTGGGTTTTTGAATATTCATGCGTGGGATACCACACTTGCGGGTTGCCGTTGCCATCGACATAATGATATATCTTGGTGATCCTTGTTATTTGTATAGGATCCGGTACGGAGTTGTCAATTACGCTTGCCCCATAATTGGGGAGTGCCGGTGTAGCAGGGGGTGCGATACTTTGATAGGGTGCGTAATTACCAGGGAATTGTGCCTTTACTATTTGAAAGGAATATAGTATAAAAATGATGCTAAGTATTGCTTTTATTTGTCTCATTGTAATTGTTTTTCTCTATTTCTTAAATTCTCATTTTCGTTGTTTAATTATGATTACGGCTAACGACTGCGTTAGGAAGCGTTTGCGTTATTGTTAGTAATAAAGTTCATACAACGAAAGTAGCGAAAAATTTATCTATTTACAATAATTTATTTTACAGAGTGAATATCGGTGAGATTTTCGTGGGGTTAAATAATGTACACTATTGATATGAAATGCTAATAGCATATGCTTTTTGACGCTTGTTAGTCTTAGTTATTGCTTAATTATCTTAGTTTGTACTTTTTTATTTATTTTGGCATCAAAGATTTTCAAAGTATAAATTCCTGCTGTTAAGCTTGATAACCTAATTACTTGTTCTGTGATTATGCCATTTTAAACCAATTGTCGATGATTTTATGGAAATTTTTATCGGATATTAATGATTTTTAATGAAGCCACGAGTTTATACCTTGTAGATTTGTGGCTTTTATTGCTAACTCAAATGAGTGGTCTGTAGATTTGTATGCGTTCAGTCAAAAAATGCAGTATTAATTGCATAATTTCTAGTTCTGCTAATTGCAGAGGGCGGATATCAACTTTCTTAAGCCGATGAATTTTCTTTGGATGGGATTTTATATGGTGAAGTTAGTATCTAACGGTATATCCTACTGAAACTTGGAAGGCTCTATTAAGAATACTTGGGTTACCTTCCTTACTGCTGAAAACTTGTTTTTGTCCCACCTCATATCTAAAATCAAAATTAAGGCCATTGGCCACAAGTCCAAATCCAAAAGCATAGCCCAAATCCTGTTTGCTTGGCGTTTCTTTGATATTCATATCTTGAATGGTTTTATTACCTTTGTCATCAGTAACAACAATAGTTCCTTTGAATTTGTTATAAACCAGTATATTAGAAACAACTCCCAAGTCGAAATGAAAATAGTTGTCACGGTCACCCAATTTAAATTGGAACATTATCGGCACCGCAAAATAGCCTAACTTCTCCGTTACCGTTGCTTTTCCTCTGTAAATGCTATTGTCGGCAGAATAAGAAAATCCGGATCCTTTTCCAGAATATATTGCTTCCACTTGTAGGGCAATTCTACTGCCATAAGATAGATTGGTGATACCTCCAAAAATTAATTTAATACCCGGTTTGGGCGTAAAGTCTTTTAACCCTACACCGGTAAGGTTGGTTGTAGCTCCCCCGATTTTTCCCCCATATTTAAAGCTGAATTGTCCAAAGGTAGTTCCTATTGTCAGAATACTAATTATTACAAAGAGTGCTATTTTCTTAATCATAATGGTTAATTTCTACGTTGAGTTTTGAAAACGCTAAATTATATAAAAAAGTACCTCTTTGTAATTTAAATTCTAATGCCATCAAAATACTTATTTTTCATATCAGTCTGCCATTCATTTACAATAAGATAGTTGCTTCGTAATTATTGATGAGTCAACAAATAGAAAATTGAAGTATAATAAGTATAAATACAGATGTAATTTACACTATATTTAATGTTTAAATATTTGTTAAACAATAAGTTGCAAAAGTAAATCAAGCAATAAGTGAGGCTGTCCTATATTCAAAATTTATGTTAAAGGGGCTTAACTATATTTAACAACAGAGGATTAGAAAGTGGAATTTATTGCGTTAAATTTGCATCACATTTGACAAATATAATAAACAAAACATAGAATTATGGAAATGGAAATGGATATTAAAGAGCTGAACGATCTTATTCAAAAAGAGAGTTCTTTTGTTGATTTAATCAATATCGAAATGGGAAAAGTAATTGTTGGCCAACGACATATGGTTGAAAGGCTTATGATAGGCTTATTGTCTGATGGTCATATACTACTTGAAGGAGTCCCGGGTTTAGCTAAAACACTTGCCATTACATCCTTGGCGAATGTTGTTGATGCTAAATTTAGCCGAATTCAATTTACCCCTGATTTGCTCCCTGCCGATTTGTTGGGGACAATGATTTACAGTCAGAAAAAAGAAAGTTTTGAAACGCGTAAGGGACCTATTTTTGCCAATTTTATTCTTGCTGATGAGATAAACCGTGCACCGGCAAAAGTACAGAGTGCATTACTTGAGGCAATGCAAGAGCGTCAGGTAACTTTGGGAGATACCACTTACCTATTACCTAAACCATTTTTGGTATTGGCAACACAAAATCCCATAGAGCAGGAGGGTACCTATCCACTTCCTGAGGCGCAAGTTGACCGTTTTATGCTTAAGGTAATTATTGATTACCCCAGCAAAGAGGAAGAAAAGTCTATTTTGCGTTCGCAAATTACCAATGTAAAACCGGATACACAGAAAATTCTTAAGCCCGAAGATATTATCAGAGCCAGAGAAGTGGTACGTAAGGTTTATGTGGATGAAAAAATTGAGAATTATATCACAGATATTGTTTTTGCAAGTAGATATCCCGAAAAATATGGTTTGGATAAATATAAAAACTATATCAGTTTTGGAGGCTCACCAAGGGCTAGTATTAGTATGGCATTGGCAGCGAAAGCGTATGCTTTTATTAAGCGTCGTGGATATGTAATTCCCGAAGATGTTAGGGCCGTATGCCCCGATGTAATGCGTCACCGTATTGGACTTACCTACGAAGCTGAAGCCGAAAATATTACCAGTATTGATGTTATCAGCGAAATACTAAATACAGTAGAAGTGCCTTAGGCCATTTTATTAGGTATATATAAAGACTCTGCATTAATGCAAAACTATTCTCCCTGTTGGAAAAAGAGAAAGATGATACGGAGTATAATTAAAATTATTAAGCTATATTTAAATTAGGTGAAGTTTTGGAAACCAAGGAAATATTAAAACGTGTAAGGAAGATAGAGATAAAAACACGGAGAATGTCAAATCAGATATTTTCCGGGCATTATCATTCTGCTTTCAAGGGGCGAGGTATGGCTTTTAGTGAGGTGCGCGAATATCAATTTGGTGATGATGTACGGAATATCGATTGGAATGTTACCGCAAGATTTAATCAGCCATTTATCAAAATTTTTGAAGAAGAGCGAGAGATGACGGTGATGTTGCTTATCGATGTATCTGCATCCAATCTTTTTGGTACGCAACAAAACTTTAAGTCGGAGGTGATTACGGAAGTCGCTTCGGTATTGGCATTCTCAGCAATACAGAATAATGATAAAGTTGGGGTTATCTTCTTTAGCAATAAAATTGAGAAATTTATAGCTCCGGCAAAAGGACGTTCTCATATTCTTAGAATTATTCGTGAGCTTATTGATTTTAAGGCAGAAGAAACTCAAACTAATATTGAGGAAGCTTTGCGCTATTTGACCAATGCCATTAAAAAGCAATGTACAGCATTTATCCTCTCTGATTTTGCTGATGATAATTTTAAATCAGCACTGCAGATTGCCAGCAGGAAGCATGATATTGGGGCCATTAAGATTAATGATATTCGTGAAAGCGAATTGCCGGATATGGGCTTGCTAAAGGTTGCCGATGCCGAAACAGGCCGAGAGAGATTTATTGATACCGGTGATGCGCATACCCGTGATGTTTATGCCAAATGGTATGCTAATCAAGAGAAGTATATTATTAATGCCTTCCGTCACTCAGGAGTTGATCATATTAATATATCAACGGGAGAGGACTATGTTAGACCATTAATAAAGTTATTTAAAATGCGAGAAAGTCGCTATTAGTTGTTGGATTGTTAATTTTGAATTTATTTATGAAGCGAATTATCAAATATATATCGTTATTGCTGCTTTTGTGCTTGCCATGGCAAGGCTGGAGTCAAGATGTGCAAGTATCGGCAAAGCTGGATACTAATTTAATACTTATTGGCGACCAGACGGTATTGCATTTGCAAATGGTACAGCCAAAGAATAAGACTGTTTACTGGCCTGAGATAAGTGATACAATTGGCCGAGGTGTCGACCTGATTAAAATGAGTGTACCGGATACGCAACTTGTTGATAAATCAACTATTAAAGTATCTAGAAATTTGCTAATTACTAGTTTTGATACAGGCTATATGGCGATACCACCTCTGACTTTTAAATATGATATGAAGAATGATTCGGTGTTTTCCTCGACGCAGACCAAAGCTTTATTACTGGCTGTAGTTCCACTGAAAGTGGATATGAAAAAGGGAATAGCCGATATAAAACCCATTATCAAGGAACCATTCTCATGGATAGAGTTGGAACCTTATATTATTGCTTTATTGATTCTTATTGTTGTAGTTATTGTGGGAATATATATTTATAAGAGGATAAAAAATAAAAAGCCCATATTTAGTTTGCCTAAAAAACCGGCAGTACCAGCTCATATTAAAGCCATAAGTCAGTTAGATAAGCTAAAGGAGAAAAAGCTTTGGCAAAATGGAAATGCAAAGGCATATTATTCAGAGCTTACTGATATTATAAGGGATTATATGGGAGCAAGGTTTAATTTTAATGCTAAGGAAATGATAACTACAGATATTGTTGATGCATTGGAACAAAAGGTTGACAAAGGTCTCTTAGAAGAAAGTAAGAAAGTGTTGGAATTAGCTGATTTTGTTAAGTTTGCCAAGATTCAACCTCTTGCAGATGAGAATAGTCAGGCCTTGAAGTGGGCGTATAATTTTGTGGAAATCACCAAGCCTAAAATGGAGAATAGTGAAAAAAGAGAGGAGGAAACGCTATGATAAGCTTTTTTAAGAAGTTGAGTTTTGCATCCCCTTATTGGCTGTTATTATTTGTAGCAATATTAGCCTTGATTGCCTACTATATTTGGAAAAATAAAAAGCAATATGCTGCCTTAACATTATCGTCATTGGCATGGACCAAGGGTTTAAAACCGAGTGCCCGACTTCGTACTCGTCATTTGCCCTTTATTTTGAGGGTGATAGCCCTTTCGCTATTGGTAATAGTGATGGCGCGCCCGGAGTTTCATAGTAGCAGGCGAAAAGTTAATGTGGAAGGAATTGATATTATGATTGCTTTGGATGTTTCCGGTAGTATGAGGGCAAGAGATTTGAAACCCGATCGTTTGCAAGCTGCCAAGAATATGGCCGAAAAATTTATCGATGGAAGAAAGAATGATCGCATTGGTTTGGTAATATTTAGTGGTGAAGCTTTTACGCAATGTCCTTTAACTACCGATCATACTGTGTTGAAAAATTTATTTAAACCCATTAAAAGTGGAATGATAGAAGATGGTACTGCCATTGGAGATGGTTTGGCTACGGCAATCAACAGGATAAAAGATAGTAAGGCCATAAGCAGAGTTATTATCTTGCTTACTGATGGAGTTCAAAATAGTGGTAGTATCGATCCAATAACGGCAGCAGAGATAGCTAAAGAATATGGTATTCGTGTTTATACCATTGGTGTGGGAAGCAAAGGAACAGCTCCCATGCCTGTGAAAACAGCCTATGGTGAACAGATAATGAATGTGCCGGTAAATATTGATGAGAAAATACTTCAAAAGGTTGCTAAGATTACCGATGGTGAATATTTTAGAGCAACAAGTAATCAAAGTCTGGCCAATGTATTTAAGGATATTAATAAACTGGAGAAGTCCAAAATTGATGTTAACATATTCTTAAATAAAGAAGATGAGTATAGTTATTTTGCTATTGCAGCATTGATATTCTTACTTCTTGAGTTAGTATTACGAATTAGTATATATAGAGTTAAACCCTAATAGTGATGAATGTTTTTAGATTTGAACACCCCGATTATTTATATGGACTACTAGTTATTCCGTTGATATGGATTGTGTGGATTGTTGTCTTAAAAGTACAGAAGAAGAAATGGGACAATTTTGGTGATAAACAATTGGTTGCTAAATTAATGCCTCGATTAAGTTATCATTTGAAAAATTGGAAGATGATATTATTTTTATTGGCAATATCAAGCTTGATAATAAGCCTGGCAAATCCTCAAATTGGCTCTAAATTACAGAAAGTAAAGAGGAAAGGTATTGATATGATTATTGAAGTTGATATATCAAATTCTATGTTGGCCGAGGATATCAAACCCAACCGCTTAAGTAGAGCAAAAAGGGCAATCTCCAAATTAGTGGACAAATTGGAAGGGGATAGAATAGGAATAGTTGTCTTTGCCGGTAAAGCTTATACTCAACTACCAATTACTACGGACTATAGTGCAGCAAAAATGTTTTTAAGTTCGGTTTCAACAGATTATATTAGTACTCAGGGGACGAGTATTGCCGATGCCATCGCTTTGGGGCGCGAAACTTTTAAAAATGCAAAAGCTGAGAATAAAAGAAATAAAGCAATTATTATTATTACCGATGGTGAGGACCATGAAGAAGGCGCTATTCAACAAGCCAAAGAGGCTGCTGCTGAAGGTATTAAAGTATATACTATTGGAATGGGAACAGCCAAAGGAGCTCCAATACCTGTTTACAGAAATGGTGTGAAAATCGGCTATAAGAAGGATAGAGAGGGCCATACGGTAATAAGTCGTTTTAATGAGCCCCTGCTTCAGAGTATAGCAAAAGTAGGCGGTGGAATTTATGTGAGAGCTAATAATTCTAAAAGTGGACTTAAAACCATTCTTAAAGAGATTAATAAGATGAATAAGTCGGATATTGAAACGCAAAGTTTTAAAGATTATGAAAGTAGATTTCAAATCTTTGCCCTTATTACCTTATTGTTACTCGTTATTGAAGGTCTTTTGACAGAAAGAAAAGCGGTGCAAAAACGAATTGATCTTTTTAGTACTGATAAGGAGAGAACTAAGGAATAATTTTAGTTTTTTTATAAATAAGAAAATAATATCAAGATGAAAGTTAATGTAAAATATATTGTTCTGCTGGTAGCATTGATAGCCTTAAATGGCTTGCCTGCTTTGGCACAGCACAAATTGGATAGAAAGACAATACAACTCACTCGTCAAGGAAATAAAGCCTATGAAAAAGGAGACTTTAAAACCTCAGAAGAGAAGTATCAATTGGCTTTAACTCAGTCAGCAGATTATTTTAAAGCTAAATATAATTTAGCTAATAATATGTTCAAAGAGAAAAGATATAAAGAGGCTGCCGAAAGTTATCAGTCTTTGCTTGATGCTGCTCCCAACAATAAACTTAAGGCAGAGGTGTATCATAATTTGGGAAATAGCCTCTTAATGCAAAAGAATATTGATGGAAGTATAAAGGCTTATGAGAGTTCATTATTACTGAATCCTAAAGGTCAAGAAACCAGATATAATCTTTCTTATGCGCTGAAACTGAAACAACAGCAAAAGAAAAACAAGAACAAGAAAAACAAGAACAAGAACAAGAAGAACCAAGACAAGAAAAACCAGGATAAAAAGAACCAAGACAAGAAGAACCAAGACAAGAAGAACCAAGACAAGAAGAACCAAGACAAGAAGAACCAAGACAAGAAGAACCAAGACAAGAAGAACCAAGACAAGAAGAATCAAGATAAGAAAAATCAGGATAAAAAGAACCAAGACAAGAAGAACCAGGATAAAAAGAACCAGGATAAAAAGAACCAAGACAAGAAGAACCAAAATTCTCAGGCAGATAATAAGAAAAGGATTGGAAAAAAAGAAACCCAACGTTTGTTAAAAGCCATGGCAGAGAAAGAGAAAGAGACAAAGGCTAAAGTGGATAAACGGAAAGTAAAAGTAAGCTCAGTAAAAGTAGAAAAGGATTGGTAGTAATGGATAAAAAAAGCGGAGAGTTATGCGAAATATAATGAAAATAGGAGTAATATTACTGTTGTTACAGTTGGCAGTTGGTATAAAGGCTCAGGATGTTCAGCTGACAGTAAATGCACCTTCAAAAGTGGAATATGGAGGGCAGTTTAGGATTACCTATGTGGTTAATAAAGAGGGTGATTTTACCGGACCTAGTTTCAAAAATTTTCAGCTTTTGGCCGGGCCAAGTGTAAGTACTTCCACCAGTATGCAAATCATAAATGGTAGAACATCAAGCTCTACACAGAAGTCATATACTTATTATCTGCAAGCTTCCAAGATGGGTAAATTCAAATTACCTATAGCTACCTTTAAATACAAATCAAAGCTTTACAAATCTGTTCCATTAAATATTGATGTAGTAAAGAGTGCAAATCCTCAGCAAGGAAGAGGAGGGAATCAAGGAAATAATGCTAATACTGCAACGATAAATAATCCTGAATTTAAGGCTGAAGGCCTTGTTTTTGTAAAATCGTTGGTAAGTAAACGAAATGTTTTTGTCGGCGAACCCATATTACTTACTCAGAAACTGTATTCCAAAGAGCAAGTTTCCAATATTACGGATTTTAAAGAACCATCGTATACCGGTTTTTGGAAAGAAGATATTGACATTGGAGATCTTAAGTTGACAAAAGAAGTGGTTAACGGGCAGTCATATAATGTAGTAGTATTGCAAAAAGCCCTTCTGTTTCCTCAAAAAAGTGGTAAACTTAAGGTGGGCTCTTTTAAACTTGATGCAGTAGTGCAAATAGTGAAAAAACGTAGAGCACGCGATCAGTTTGAGCAAATGATGTATGGTAATATCATTAAATACTATTCCAATGAGAATGTTAGTTTAAATTCCCCTGTCGTTAGTATTAAAGTGAAAGCTTTGCCCCTGCCTAAGCCGAAAGGTTTTAATGGTGTCGTGGGTAATTTTAAGATGAGGGCAAGTGTAGATAAAACAGAGGTAAAAGCGAATGATGCATTCAACTTAAAAGTAAAGATTTCAGGTCAGGGAAATGTGGAACTCTTAGAGGCTCCAAAAATTGTTTTTCCACCTGATTTTGAGGTTTATGATCCCAAGATTACTAAAAGCAGTAAAAATACTCCCAATGGTGTTAGCGGAAGTAAAACCTTTGAATACCTTATTATTCCTCGTAATCAGGGTGATTATACCATTACACCTTTTAGCTTTAGTTTTTTTAATCCTCAAACAGAACATTATGAAACTTGTAGTTCGCAGGCTTTCCATATTCATGTTCTAAAAGGTGCAGGACAGGCTTCTGTTGTAACAGGCGGGAGCGGAGTTAATAGAGATGAGGTGAGGTTTGTTGGAAAAGACATTAGACATATCATGTCTGATATTGGTGATGCCGATAGTGTTGGAAGTCATAGCTTCAATTCGGTAGCTCATTTACTGTTGCTTAGCTTGTCGCCCTTGCTTATTATTTTTATCATTATTCTTATTAAAACTCAAGAGAAGAAAAGAGGTGATATTAGCCTAATGCGTTTGAAAAAAGCAACTAAGATGGCGAGAAAACGAATGAAAATGGCTCAAAAATATATGAGCGCCAACGATAAAAAGCATTTTTATGAAGAAACTTCCCGGGCATTATGGGGTTATTTGTCCGATAAATTTAATGTGAATCTGTCGGAACTATCCATGGATAAGATTAGAGAAAATCTTGTTAACAATGGAGTCTCTAAAGTAGATATTGATGAGGTTAGTGATATTGTTCAACGTTGTGATTTTGCCCGTTATGCGCCTGCTGAAGAGCAGTCTAAAATGTCGGATCTCTATGAACGGTCTCTTGCTATTATTAGTAAAATTGAAAAATCACTTAAATAGTTTATAAGATGAAGATGAAAAATAAAATATATAGTTTATTGGCTGTTTTGTTAATGGCTCCTCTTATGATGAGAGCTAGCTCAACGAAAACCCTTTTTGACTTAGCTAATGACCATTACAATAAAGGGGAATATGAGCAAACTATTAAACTTTGTGATTCGCTTTTGAAAAACAATGTGGAATCGGCGGCAATATATTACAATATGGGGAATGCTTATTTTAAATTAGATAATATTCCCAAAGCAATATATTATTATGAAAAGGCAAAGAAGTTAGAGCCCAATAATGAGGACATAAATTATAATATTGCCTATGCCAATACTAAAATAGCAGATAAAATAAAACCCGTACCCGAGTTTTTCGTAAAAAGCTGGTGGCATAGGATAGTTTATTCACTTAGTGAGAAACAATGGATGCGTATTAATGTAGGCTTTTTCTTCCTATTTCTTATTGCTGTGGTATTTTATTATACAGCCAAAAGGAGTGAAAATAAAAAACGGGCTTTTATTATTGGCCTGTCAATGTTAGTGCTGAGCTTTATTACAGGAGGTGTTGGCTATCGAAGTTATGTAAACAGAACCACTCACAATACAGCAATTGTTTTCACCCCTACTGTAAATGTAAAGAGTGCTCCTGATGAGGGAAGTAGTACCCTTTTTATTCTGCATCAGGGGGCAAAAGTTAAGTTGATGGAGGAAACTAAAAATTGGCAGAAAATTAAGATTGCCGATGGAAGCGAAGGCTGGCTGCCCAAAGATGATTTTGAGAAAATTTAGGTAATGAATAGAACTATTCCTTGTTGCTATTATTTTTTGAGTTCAGAAGTTCTACTTCCTGCTCCAACTTATTAAGTATTGTTGTGTATAATTCGGTGGGATAGTTGCGTCGGGTATGACTAATGGTACTGGCAACGGGCAATTTTTCGTCGAGATTGTATCCTAAAAAATACAAGATGTCTAGACGCATCCGGCAGAATGCAATGAGCTTTTTATCACTGCTTATATTCTCGAGATTGCGGATAAGGCATAGTTTGAAAAATACCACAGGATCCACCGATTCTTTTCCTTTTTTTCCATAGATAGAGGCAGTTTCGTTATATAGAAAATTAAAATCAATTTCTCTTTTTAACTTTCGATAAAAGTTATTGGAAGGAATTCGCTTGGAAAGATTTACACTGGTAAATAGTTTCTCCTCATATTGTTTCTTGCCTTGCATGATGAACGGGTTTTATTTAATGGATAAATCAATGTTCAAATATACAATAATTTCTAGTGTTGTAATATGTTTTCTTACAGCCTTATAATCACCAAAAGAAGTTGTTGTTTTTTGCTATAGGTTAAAAATTATACAAAAACTCCCACCACTTTAAATAAAAGTTAGAGAAATAATAAATATTCATCGACCGGTATTATAAGGAATCAAGCCTTGAACTTTTTGCTTCCTTTTTGTTTCAAGACAAAAAGGAAGAGCCCCCCGGCTTAAGGGTGAAACAAACCTAAGCTAATACGCTGTATGTCAGCCGAAAGATTAACCCCTCTTTTTTAAAGGGAGATAGCCTTATTCTTTAAAGTTTATAAAAGGTTTCCGTTGATTGTATTTTGTAAAATTTACCAAACCCACTACTGTTTCAAATAAAAGTAAAAATTAACATTCTAGGAATGGCATTATAAGGAAT
>WGCS01000008.1 GCA_015493685.1 Bacteroidales bacterium | reverse complement strand
GATTTATAGCAATAAGTGTCAAAGAGAATCTTGTCTTTTTTACTCATTCTTAAAATTGATGAGTTAGCATTAAAACTAAAATGATGTTAATGGGAGAGTGGTATAATAAAAAAAAGCTAACAACTCTTTATGAGAGATTGTTAGCCTTTCTAAATATAATCTAAAAAAAAGAATTTATTTTAATAGTTCAGCCATTTTAGTTCCTAAATCAGCGGGAGAGTCAACCACATGAACACCACACTCACGAAGAATTTCTTTTTTCGCTTCAGCAGTATCTGCTTTTCCTCCTACAATTGCGCCTGCATGACCCATAGTTCTTCCTTTAGGTGCTGTTGCACCGGCAATAAAGCTAACTACTGGTTTTGTACCGTTTTCCTTGATCCAGTATGCAGCATCAGCTTCCATATTGCCACCAATTTCACCAATCATTACAATGCCTTCTGTTTCAGGATCTTCCATAAGTAATTGAACGGCATCACGGGTTGTTGTTCCTATAATTGGATCTCCTCCAATTCCAATGGCTGTCGTTTGTCCTAAACCGGTTTTTGTAAGCTGATCTACAGCTTCATAAGTTAATGTTCCCGAACGTGAAACAATACCTACTCGTCCTTTTTGATGAATAAAGCCGGGCATGATACCTACTTTAGCCTCACCCGGAGTGATTACACCGGGACAATTTGGTCCTACTAAGCGGCAATCTTTGTCCGATAAGTATTCTTTAACTGCTACCATATCTTTCGTTGGTAGTCCCTCTGTAATACATACAATTACTTTTATGCCGGCTTCTGCAGCTTCCATTATTGCATCAGCAGCAAATGGTGGTGGCACAAAAATTACCGATACATTGGCTCCTGCATTCTCAACAGCATCTTTAACAGTGTTGAAAACGGGTTTGCCCAAATGTTCTTGTCCTCCTTTGCCTGGAGTTACACCTCCAACTACATTAGTGCCATAGTCAATCATCTGACCGGCATGATAGGTTCCTTCCGAACCCGTAAATCCCTGTACTACTACTTTGGAATCTTTGTTTACTAATACACTCATAATATTTGTGGGTTTGTAATTTTCAAAGCCCCAAATTTACACTATTTTTGTTGTCATATTGCGCTATTCTGATATTTTTTTTATTTTCAACTTACTGCTAATTAAATTAGTCTTCTCTACTAGTAGTTAATTAAATTGAAAATATTCTGTAAAGAAAAGAATACGTGAAACTTAATCAATTAATGCATTTGCTTTATACGATTTATTAAAAAATAATTCTGCTCCTGATTTTAAATGTTATTTTACGATGGAGCACAAAATTAAAGCGAATAGTTGATGGCGTCGGAAAGAAATTTTTATTTAGGCTAATTATAAGGCTATTATCTTATTGGCTTTGCCGGTGAACTACTTTGTAGACGCGTATTCTTATTCTTCCTTAAGAGGATTTTGATAATAAAGATGCGCTGTTGTCCGATAAAACTTTTTGAAATATCAGTAAATGGTAAACATGTAAATGGCTTTAGAAATACAATGATGCAAAACCCTTAAATCTGGTTAAGATGAATTCAATTATCAATAATTTAATTTTTTCGGTCAGTCTTATACTGAAGTAAATTATTGACAATCAATTTATCCTTTAGGAACGAGCTTGGTAATTGATTGTCGATGAATCTATGGAAATTTTTATCGGAGATTACTGTTGTAAAATAAAAAAAGGCTTTTCAAAGGAGTGCACTCCTTTAAAAAGCCTTTGGAATTTTCTACTGATACTTTTTAATGTTTATGTCCACCTGCACCATGTACATGACCGTGACTTAATTCTTCTTCGCTGGCATCACGAACTTCCGTAATCTCAACTTCAAAATATAAATCTTCTCCAGCTAGTGGATGATTAAAGTCCATTTTGACTTCCGTATCTGTAACGTCAATTATAGTTCCATCCATACGGTTTCCTTCATTATCTTGCATTGGTAATACATTCCCAACTTTCAGCATTTCCATGTCAATGGCTCCATCAACTTTAAAAGTATCTGTGGGGAGAGTAACTAGTGCATTATCTTCTCGCAAACCATAAGCCTCCGCAGCAGGAATACCAAATTCGGCCTTGTCGCCGGCATTTTTTCCAGCTAGCTCTGCTTCAAATTTTGGAATCATTGACCCCGTTCCATATAAGAATACCAATGGTTCTGTCCCAAAAGTTTCTTCTACAATTTCTCCGTCTTTATTTGTTTTCTTTAGTCTATAATGAAGACTAACCACTTTGTTATTGGTAATCATATCTCGATATATTAAATTAGATGCAAAATTATTATAATTACTGATAGGTTTACATATTTATTTTTGAAATTTATTCCTAACATAGATTTATCGGGCAAGAGCAGATTTTCCGTTTGTAAAATAGTTTAGAAGTAGTTAGAAGTAGTTTGTATTTATAGCGCAATATGAAAATTCTAATGGGAAATATTCTTCCACTCAATGGATAATATATTGTTCTGTGAAATAGAATTAGGCATCCATTAGGAGCGTGATTTTATGGAGACTTCACATCGATTAATTAATGCGTTTTAAGTATATAATTAGATGAATAATATTTTCCAAAAATGAGAATTTATTTCTCAATATGGTATATGTATTTAGGTATTCCAATTCCTGAATGGTTATTATATGTCTGATATACATGTAGATGCTATTATAGGCATGCTATTTGTTAAACATAAATCGACTAAGACAATATTATTGGCTTACTAGAACTCAATCAAATTATTATTGCTCAATCAAATTATTATTTATGCGCTATTCTATTTTTATACTGCTTTTTGTGTTAGGCTTATTTTTATCTGTCAAAGCTCAAACTTACCCTACTTCTAAAGGACGTTCTACGGATTATGAATACATCTCTAATGTAACTCTTGAATCCATCAATAATTCTACAGATGGCTCTGACGCCGATGGAGATGGTGATAAGGGTTATGATGACTTTACTAATCTTAGAACAAATCTGAATCCAGGTACTACCTACACTTTATCTGTAACAATTTCGGCTTATTCCAATGAATACATAAGAGCTTGGGTTGATTGGAATGATGATGGGGATTTTACCGATGCAGGAGAGGAATGTTTGGTAGTTGATAATACTTCTTCAGATGGTCCTTTTACGGTTTCGATTACGGTGCCCACAACTAGTGCAAATACGAATAAAAAAACAAGAATGCGAGTTTCTCTTAAATGGAGTGGCGCGCCTGCTTCTTCCGGGGATTTTGATTATGGGGAAGTAGAAGACTATACTATTACCACATATACTGATACCGATCTCGACGGAATCCCTGATATCACAGATATTGATGATGACGGTGATGGCATTACCGACGCTGCTGAAGCTGGTGTTGAATGCAATACTACTGAAGTATATTATGGAGGAAATAATGGACATCTCTATAAAATAGATTTTAATACGGGTAACTCGTCCCTAATGACCACATCGACAAAGACTTCCGGCTATATTAATGCCTTGGCTTCTAATCCTGATGATGGAGTGGTGTATTATGGTGTGGGTACAACAATGTATGTTTATAATCCTGCTGATGGAACACATACTACTTTAAAGGATTTTTCTTCAGAAATTAGTGGGGGAAATTTAGAGAGTGGTGGGGCTGCTTACTTTAATGGATACCTATACATTGCCCCTGAAGATGGAAATGGATATGGAACTAATGTCTATAAAATTCCGGTGTCGAATGGCGGAATGACTTTGGGCACGGCGGTAAGTATTGGCAACTTGGCAGGCTCAAATAAAGGCTGGGGCGATTTTGTGATATTAAATGAAGGAGCGTCAGGGGTCATCTATGGGCAGACTGCAGAACTGACTAGCGCAGGTAATGGAGAATTTTGGAAGTATGATCTTGCCACGGGGATCAGGACAGTTATTAGAAATACCTCAGGAGGAACGTATCAGCTTGCATTGGATTTATATGGAAGGTTGTGGGTAGGAGTAGGAACAAGCATGCAGAAAGTAGATAGTCACGGGGACACTTATGGTAATGTTTTAACTGCTAGCGAGGCAATTAGCGATATGACAGGCCCGTTTAATTGTGTACAAGGTGATTTTACCAAGGATGCCGATGGCGATGGGGTTCCTAATATTGTTGATTTGGATGCTGATGGTGATGGAATTCCTGATAATGTGGAAGCGCAATCAACGATAGGCTATACTGCTCCTTCAGGTAATGATGCCGATGGTGATGGCTTGGATGATGCTTATGACCCTGATAATGGAGGAAGCTTTATTGGCTATATCGATACGGATAATGATGGTAAATATGATTATTTAGATTTGAACTCGGACAATCAAGGGGGTGATGATACTCAGGAGGCCGGTTTGACATTGTCGGGAAGTGACTCCGATGGAGATGGTTTAGATAATAATACGGATGCCACAACAGGATATTCCGATCCCAATGGTACGATTAACGATCCATCCGCATTACCCGATTCTGATGGAGATGTTTCTTCAGGAGGTGATGTGGATTATCGTGATAACTTTAATGGTAATGCTAGTGATCATGATGGGGATGGTATTCCCGATGAAAAAGATATTGATGATGATAATGATGGGATAACTAATGCCGAAGAGTCCGGTGTAATGTGTGGAAAAACAGAGGTGTATGTTGGAGGAATGGGCGGTAAGATCTATAAAGTTAATTTTGAAGATGCAACAGTTAGTTTAATGACTACCTCAACAATTTCGGGTATAGATGCCGTAAATGCCTTGGCTTCTAATCCCGATGATGGAGTGGTGTATTATGGTAAAGGTACAACAATATATGTTTATAATCCTGCCGACGGAACGCATAGTACTTTAAAAGATTTTTCCTCAGAAATTAGCGGTGGTAATTTAGAGAGTGGTGGGGCGGCTTATTTTAAAGGCTATTTATATATTGCCCCGGAAGATGGCAATGGCTATGGAACGTATATTTATAAAATTCCGGTATCTAATAATGGAATGACTTTAGGGGCGGCAACAAGTATTGGTCATCCTGTAAATTCTCAAGGTTATGGTGATTTTGTCATTTCTTCGGAAAAAGCAACGGGGGTGATTTATGGGTCAACGGGTGTTTCAGGCTCAAGTGATTATTGGAAGTTTGATATTGCCAGTGGTACAAAAACGGTTTTATCCTCACCGGCAACAAATCCTTATCAAATTGCGATAGATATTTATGGTAGAAAATGGGGAGCAGTGGGTAAAACACTTCGTAAAATTGATGGCGATGGGAATTTTTATGGAGCTACGATAACATTAACGGAAAATGCCATTGATATGACAGGGCCATTTAATTGTGTGCAGGGTGATTTTACCAAGGATACTGATGGTGATGGTACTCCTGATTATTTAGACTTAGATTCTGATAATGATGGTATTGCAGATGTTATTGAAGCAGGGGGAACCGACCCTGATAATGATGGTGTAATAGGTTCGGGCCCAATTACAGATACTGATGGTGATGGCCTGTCAGATATTGTGGATTCTGATAACGGAGGTACAGCACTTCCTACTCCTGATACTGATGGCGATGGCTATGATAATTATAAGGATATTGATGCTGATAATGATGGGATTGTGGATAATATTGAGGGGCAAACAACAGAGGGGTATACTGCTCCTGCAAATACTGATGCTAATACCAATGGTTGGGATGATCAATATGATGGTAATGAAGGAGGTACAGCTATTGTGTTAACAGATACTGATGGCGATGGTATCCCTGACTATTTGGATTCTAATTCTGATAATGATGGGGCAGATGATGCTGTTGAAGCTTATGATACTAATAAGAATGGTGTAGCTAATACGGTTGCTACCGGAAATGATTCCGATAATGATGGGCTGGACGATGCTTTTGATAAGGATGGAACTTCTACGACTAATAATGGTGGATCAACCAATGAGGGAGAAACTCCTTTGTCTTTTCCTAATGATGATAACTCAACTACAGCAGAACGTGATTGGCGTGAGGCGATCTCTACTTTGCCGGTGAGTTTGCTGTCCTTCAATGCACAATTAAAAGAGGGTGTTGTTGAGCTTGTTTGGGTTACTGCTTCTGAAGAGAATAACGACTATTTTGAAGTTCAATACTCCGATAATAATATTGATTTTACTAGTTTTGATAAGGTGAAAGGCGCCGGTAATTCCAATGTGATGCATCAGTATTATAGTTATGATTATGGGGTAAAGAAAGGGGTAACTTATTATCGATTAAAGCAAGTTGATTTTGATGGAACAATTGAATATTCTTCTACTGTTGCCATAAGGAATAATCCAAATGAGTTAATTCGTATTTTCCCTAACCCCTCAAGAGGGAATATTACGGTAGAAACAAAAGAGGCCGTTGAAATATCAGTGTATACTGTAACAGGACAAGAAATAGCTTATTATAATTTTGAGGCGAACACCATTAATACAATTAATTTAACCAATCAACCCAAAGGAATTTACTTTTTAGCTTATATCACTAATGATAAAAGAGTAATAAAGAAGCTTATCGTCAGATAGTAAATGATTGTTTAGTTTTTAAAAGCTGTCCACCGCTCGGTGGACGGCTTTTTTACGTAATACAGTCATTCTGTAATGCGGTCATTCCTGACCGCCTAATATAAAAACATTCCTGACCGTCAAATAAAACATCCTCAACCTAACGTAAGACGGTCATTCCTGACCGTCAAATAAAACATCCCCAGCCTAACGTAATACGGTCATTCCTGACCGTCAAATAAAGCATCCTCAACCTAACGTAATACGGTCATTCTTGACCGTCAAATAAAGCATCCTCAACCTAACGTAATACGGTCATTCTTGACCGTCAAATAAAACATTCCTAACCTAACGTAATACGGTCATTCCTGACCGTCAAATAAAGCATCCCCAGCCTAACGTAATACGGTCATTCCTGACCGTTAAATAAGAATACATTCCTAACCTAACGTAATACGGTCATTCCTGACCGTCAAATAAAATATCCCCAACCTAACGTAATACAGCCATTCCTGACCGTCAAATAAAACATCCTCAACCTAACGTAAGACGGTCATTCCTGACCGTCAAATAAAACATCCCCAGCCTAACGTAATACGGTCATTCCTGACCGTCAAATAAGAATACATTCCTAACCTAACGTAATACGGTCATTCCTGACCGCTAAATAAGAACACATTCCCAATCTAACGTAATATAGCTATTCCTGACCGTCAAAAGAAAAGCATCCCCAATCTTAACTAAGGCAGCAATTTTTAATTTGCAAAATAAAATGAATATGAGAAAACATTCCCATAATGAATCACTTAAATAGGATGTTGAAGATACCTAATTAATATATATAATTGAATTATAGACGTATATAAAAAATGGCATAGCAATTGTTTTGTGGCCGTGAACAAACATGCTTATTTTAATTATGAAACCTTTTATTTTACATTTATCAGTATTAATGCTATTATTAATTAGCCTTGACTCTTTTGCTCAATCTTATCCTACTTCCAGTTGTGATGCGGGTAAGAATAATTTAATAAAGGATGTAATTTTTGCGGGTATCAGTAACACTGGTACCGGTAAAAGTGACTATACGGATTATACAGCCCAGCATGCTAGTGTGGAAATAGGTAGTTCTTATAATTTAGATGTTAGAATAAAAAAGAAAAAGCATAAATACTTAAAAGTATGGATTGATTGGAATCATGATTACGATTTTACCGATGCAGGGGAGGAATATACTCTTGCTACCGACGTCGATGGTGAACATACTTATTCACAAAGTATAACTGTTCCATCGGGAGCTTCTATTGGCACTACCCGTATGAGGGTAACTGTATTGAAACATTCGGCACCGACCTCTGCAGGTTCTCAAGGTGATAAAGGAGAGGTGGAAGATTATAGTGTTGATATTTCAGCTGCTCCAAACCGCGAAGATTTAATGTATTATGTTTCAGATGAAGATGATGAGTTATTTAAGGTTAATACAAGCAATGGCAATTGTAGTAGTATAGGTACAACAGGAGTTCCGGATATAGAAGCAATAGCAAACTGGCCAGCACATCTTGGCAATCAGCTTTATGCTACCGATGCAGGTGATTTTGGAACATTAAATACTTCTACCGGAGAATTTACACTTATAAGTGAAGTTGATGGAGGAGGCACAGCAGATGGTTCGGAAGGTGCACAGACCTTAGACGATGTTGATGGTTTAGGTTTTGATGCCAGAACAGGAATACTATGGGCGTCAAATAGACGTGATGGTGATTACGATTTATTATTTCAAATAGATGTAACAACAGGACAGTTTGTGCCAGATGCTTTTGGAACAAATGTTGACTATATTGTAATAGATGGTTCAGGTGTAAACTATGATATCGATGATGTTTCCATATCACCGGTTACAGGTGAGATGTTTGTAGTAAATAATAATGGAGGTTCTAATGATCAGATATTAAAGATTAATAAATCCACAGGAGCTGTGGAAGTAACAACGCAATTTTCAAGTTTATCAGACGTAGAGGGATGTGATTTTGCCTCCGATGGAACTTTCTATGTATCAGAGGGTGACGGTAATTCTCTTAGCATAGCAAATACCTCCAATGGAAATAGCACAACAGTAAAAGATCCGTTATGTGGCGGTGGCGATGTAGAGGCATTAGCATCTTTGGTAGCGGAAACAAATACTATGGAAGGTAATTTATGGAAAGATACCGATGCCGACGGAGTGAAAGATGCCGGAGAAACTACAGGCTTGGCAAATGTAGAAATAGAAATATATTACGATTCTGATGGTGACGGAGTAATAGACCCAGAAGATGAATATCTTAATTCGGTAACAACAGATGCTAGTGGAGATTGGTCATTCGATTATGCCACAACAGGACATTTAATAGCAAAGGTAAAAGAATCTACCTTGCCATCAGGATATGCCTTAACGACAACTAACACCCAAACAGCAAATTTTACTACCAGCGGACAGACTGATTCAAATAACGATTTTGGTGCTCTAGACGGAGCAGATTGTGACGGAGATGGTATCCCTGATTTTAAAGAAGGAACAGTAGATACCGATGGTGATGGAGTGCAGAACAAATGCGACTTGGACTCTGATAATGATGGTATTCTTGATTCGGTGGAAGGAACTAAAGATACCGATGGAGATGGAATTCCTGATTATTTGGATTTGGACTCTGATAATGATGGAATTCCCGATGCCATAGAAGCTAATGGAGGCGCAGCTCCTGCAGACTATAATAGTT
>WGCS01000007.1 GCA_015493685.1 Bacteroidales bacterium | reverse complement strand
GTGAAATGTTTTAAAAAAATAATTTTTATCCGATAAAAAGGCTACTATTGATGATGATTTATCTCTTTCTATTTTTATCGGACAATAGTAATTCCAAATAGAGAATCAGTATAGATATAAATTGATAGGATTACATTCATTCTATTTTGTTTTATAAATATTTTATAGCAAATTATTTTAATTCTTGCTATTGTAAAAATAAAGTATTAAATTTGTCATTCAAGATTCTTATATGAGTTTTATACGCATTAAAATACAATTTTTATTTTATTATGATCAATAACAATACTAAGTCTTTATATGGAGTACTTAAAGACTTTTTTGGATTTTCGGGTTTCAAGGGACAGCAAGAGGAGATTATAACCAGCTTGCTTAATGGGAATGATGTATTTGTAATTATGCCCACCGGAGGTGGAAAATCTTTATGTTACCAATTACCTGCGCTAATATCAGAAGGTACAGCCATTATTATTTCTCCTTTGATTGCACTGATGAAAAACCAAGTTGATGCCATTCGTAATTTTGGTTCCGAAGATGGCATTGCTCATGTGCTTAATTCTTCTCTTAGCAAGGCCGAGCTCGAAAATGTCAAGGCCGATTTGCTGTCGGGGAAAACTAAACTTCTTTATGTTGCTCCGGAAAGTCTTACCAAAGAGGATAATGTGGAGATGTTTAAACATCTTAATATTTCATTCTTTGCCATTGATGAAGCACATTGTATCTCTGAATGGGGTCATGATTTTAGGCCGGAATACCGTCGATTAAGACCAATCATTGAAGAAATAAATAAAAAGGCTCCTATTATTGCCCTTACTGCTACTGCAACACCCAAAGTACAAAGCGATATACAGAAAAATCTTAATATGGTAAATGCCGATGTTTATAAATCTTCTTTTAATAGGGCAAATTTATATTATGAGGTAAGGCCAAAAACAAAGGATGTAATTAAAGACCTTATTCGTTTTATTCGTCAGAATGAAGGGAAGTCAGGGATTGTATATTGTTTGAGTAGAAAGAAAGTAGAAGAAGTTGCTGAAACTCTTCAGGTTAACGGTGTTAAAGCATTACCTTACCATGCCGGACTTGATTCTGTTACCCGGGTAACTAATCAGGACAGATTTCTAATGGAAGATGTAGATGTTATTGTAGCAACAATAGCTTTTGGAATGGGAATCGATAAACCCGATGTACGTTTTGTTATCCATCATGATATTCCCAAGAGTATTGAATCTTACTATCAAGAAACCGGTAGAGCAGGGCGTGATGGCGGTGAGGGAAAATGCATTACCTTTTATTCCTATGACGATATTCTTAAGCTAGAGAAGTTTATGAAAGGTAAGCCGGTGGCTGAACAAGAGATCTCCAAACAATTACTCAACGAAACTGTTTCTTTTGCCGAATCTTCAATTTGCAGAAGAAAGCAGATTCTGCATTATTTTGGGGAATATTATCCTGATGAGAACTGTCATAATTGTGATAACTGCAATCATCCTAAAGAGAAATTTGAGGCAACAGAAGATATTAAAACAGTCCTTATTGCAGTGCAACAAACCAAAGAGCTTTTTAAAGCCAAGCATATGTGTAGTGTACTTATCGGAAAAGATAATACCGATATAAGAACGGTAAAACATCATTTGCTCCCTGTTTTTGGTAAAGGAAAAGATAAGGATGAGAAATATTGGATGGCTGCTATTCGTCAAGCTATTATCCAACTTCTACTCGATAAAGATATTGAACAGTATGGTGTGCTAAAAATTACCGATAAAGGAAAAGAGTTTATAGACAATCCATATCCTGTTTTTATGGCACGTGACCATAGTTATGAATCAGGTGATGATGATATATTGATAAAAAAAGAATCTAAAACAGGTCAGGCAGGTGATGCCATACTTTTTAAAATGCTTAAAGACTTACGTAAAGATATCTCGAAAAAGGAAAAATTACCTCCTTTTGTCATCTTTCAAGATCCTTCTTTAGAAGATATGTGTATTCAGTTTCCCATTACTTTGGAAGAAATGCAACGTATTACCGGTGTCGGTGCGGGAAAAGCAAAAAAGTATGGACAGCCTTTTATTGAGGTTATCAAAACTTATGTGGAAGAGCATGACATTGTACGTCCCAATGATGTTTTGGTAAAATCAGTACCCAAGAAATCCATCTCCAAGGTATATATAATTCAGAATATTGATCGTAAACTTTCTCTTGATGATGTTGCCAAAGCAAAAGGGCTAAAATTGGAAGAGCTAATTACAGAGATTGAACGCATCGTTAATTCGGGTACTAAACTCGATATTAATTACTATATCAATGAGTATATCGATGATTATCATGTGGAAGATATTATGGATTACTTTAATGAAGCAGAAACAGATTCCGTTGAAGATGCCTTAGAAGAACTTGGAGAAGATGAATATTCTGAAAACGACATTCGGCTAATAAGAATAAAATACCTCTCTGAGGTTGGTAATTAATTACTCAATCTAATAGCC
>WGCS01000006.1 GCA_015493685.1 Bacteroidales bacterium | reverse complement strand
ACGCTTAATAAGCGGGCATCTGAGCCATCACCCAAATCGCCTTCAGGTGACTTTATATATCCTGGACTTTATATACAGTATGGCACAAAGAAGTTTGTAAAAATAAATAAAAAAATTACTCAGTTTGATTAAGAAAGTTAAGCGATTTCTATTCTTTGATGAAGCACTTACTGAAGCTTTTATGATAAAATACTATTTGAAGTCATAAATGTATTGGACTTATACAACAAGTTGGCTTTTTTCTCTTATTTGTTATGTTTAATATATGAGAAGAGCAGGCAAATGTGAGGGGTGAGTTTATAGAATTAAAAAAATATGGTTTGCAACTATTAGGACTCTAGAAAGATACTTATTCACAGAATAAATATTATCAATCGCATGAAAATAAAAGAAGGAGGGTTAGTTTATGGCGGATAATCTGAATCAAATCAATATAAATGGTGTTTCTATCCCCGTTGTAAAAATTAAAGATATAATTGCTCCTGTTTATTCATATTTTAGTCTTAATATCGGTGACGAACAAATAATTGACAAAGCTTCTGAGTATGTAGAGGGACTTGCATCTTCAGGTAATTTAGAACAAATGCGTTCCTTTCTATGGATAGACCCAGTTTTAAATGTTTACACTGTAGAATCAGCAGTAATTTATGGTTCAAAGCAGATGGAATTACTCGAAGCAATAACCGGCAAAGAAGATAGTGATAGGGTAGAATTATCTACACCGTATGGGCGCTGGATAGCAGCACGAGGGCGTCTTATTCTTAAGATTTTAGAACTAACTAAAGAGGAAGATGCAGTTATACAACACTGGCTCAATTATCGAGACTTTATACTAGAACTATCTTCAACACAAACTGGATGCAAAATTATATCCGAGATATACGATTTAAGAGGTCTAGACTTTTTCTTATTTCACTATGTAGGAGGAGAAACAACTGCAATAAAAGATAAATCACTTTTTGAGAATGCAAAGAAAATACCTATAGCTTTAAGAAGAATGGCTAGAACAGAAGAAGCTGCTCAGGTTGAGAAGGATATTGAAAACAGAATAAAAGGTTTTACTAAAATTTCCAATCAATTTGGACCCATTAAGCAAAACCAAAACAAAGCTAATCTTGTTCTGGAAAAGTTAAGATTAGAAGCAGAAGGGTTTTGGAATGATTACCTATCTACTGATGTATGGAAAGCTCTTCACAGTGATTCTCGAACTGAGTTAATTGATGCTTTTGTTTCAGAAATATTTTTAAAGAATGGGGTATTACATGGATGGAGTATAGTTATTTTATCTCTTTGTAAAGTAATTAAAAGAGAAATGTCTATTTCGTTGTTTTCACCATGGGTTAATATCATCCGCAAATCTTCATTCACTGAACCTTTGGATGCTACACCTTCCAAGATTAAAAAAATTAAAACTAGGAAAATTACTTACGAAATGCTTAAAAGGTGCGCAGCAGATCCAACTCATCCACCAACTTTAGGTCAATTAATATTTATTGCAAAGTTTTGGGATGATCCTATTATGGACGAATGTACTGATCTATTTAAAAATATAAGAAAGAAACTTAAAAAGGATTGCCCTAATTCTACAAGAGCAATCAAGAATATTGCTGCATTACTCGAGGAGAAACATTCTGTCAAAGGTGAATCAGCTAGCGTTGTTGATCTTAGAAATAGTGCTGCACACCCAGGCAGAGAAGATGCCTTTAATTGGGCAGAGTATTTAGAATGGCTCAGAAAACTCATAGGTAAGCCTCCAAAATATATTTTACGCTCCATTATTTTTGACCTCAGGCTGCCAATAGATAAATATCTCCAAGATAATTTTAAAAAGCATAGCAAATAATTCTATAAGCTATTGCGTATATGGGTAACAGGATGTACCTATGTCTAGTTTTTCTTTTAACAAATCCTCAAGGAATCCACCTTGCAGCTGGAACTTCGTTGCCCGTGAAAATCCCTGGACTTATTTCAACCGAAACTCCGTCAGTTACGGATACCTTAAATATCCTCAAGCCCTTAATGTAAATAGGCGGAAAGTCGTATACAACATATCGAACGGGCAATTTACTTTGAAAAAAGTCGTCAAAAAAGTGGTAAGCATAGCCTCTGTAATTGTCGTTTGAGTTTAACAAAAAGTAAGGCGGAGACTT
>WGCS01000005.1 GCA_015493685.1 Bacteroidales bacterium | reverse complement strand
TTTTTTTAATACCTATGCCTTATTTTGTTGCCGATTTACTATTTCAATTTTTCGACAAACTTAATATTGACATTGGAATAAGCAGAGAAAGCCTTTTGGGCCTTAAGCAAATGGAATACAAAAAAATAGACCATTGTGAAAGTATATTTCATTATAAACTTAAGCCTCTGTTTTAAGGACAGCAATATACAACTATTTGAATAATAATAATTTAGAAACAAAGTTAACAGAACATCTATCAATCCAAAAAAAAAATTGTATATTTACGGCCTAATTATCATCTTATTAGCAAATAACAAATTAAATAAATTAGATTATGGGAAAAGGAGACATTAAAACACGTCGAGGTAAAATTACAAATGGATCTTATGGTAAACATCGAAAACGTCATAGTGGGACAAGGAAATATATAGCTCCCATAAAAGTTGAAACGCCAGTTGACAAAGTAGAAGAGATAGAAGCTCCCAAAAAAGTAACTGCAAAAAAAACAACTACCAAAGCTAAAGCCGGCACTAAAAAACCGGTAAGCAAGAAAACAACAGCAGTAAAAAAAACTCCAGCCAAAAAAACAACAACTAAGAAGGCTGCCGTTAAGAAAACAACAGCCAAAAAGGCTACTGATAACGAATAAGATAAATAAATTGTATTTATTAAAATAAGCATAAAACCTTGGGCCATTTGTTCAAGGTTTTTTTATAGTTTTGCTGCTTGTAAACAGGTTTTTTTCAAAGGACACTAAATTTGCCTATACTTACTAAAGGTTTATTCCGTTGAATTACCCGGTAACGATTAAACAATCCCACGTTCACGCATGTTAATAACGGCAGCTTTAATTCAATATTACTAAATTTATAAAAGCTTATACCTATGAATTTATTACTTATCAGCAACTCAACAATGGCAGGAGAAGATTATCTCAGTTGGCCACAAAAGCACATCAGCAATTTTTTACAAGACAAGGTAAAGCGAGTTCTATTTATTCCTTATGCAGGAGTAAATTTATCGGATAAAGGCTTGGAAACCTCGTGGGATATATACGAGGAGAAAGTGGCAAAAGTATATGCTACACTTGGCTATGAGTTATATTCCATCCATCATTACAGCAATCCTATTCAAGCTATAGAAGAAGCTGAAGCCATAGCTGTAGGAGGAGGAAATACATTCTTTTTAGCCTTTATGATGCATAAAACAGGCATTATGGCCACGATAAAGAAAAAAGTGAAATTAGGAATGCCTTATATGGGATGGAGTGCAGGAAGTAATGCTGCCTGCCCCAGTCTGAAAACCACCAATGACATGCCCATTATCGAACCTGCAAGTTTTGATTTGCTTGGACTTATCCCTTTTCAAATAAACCCCCACTACCTCGATGCGCATCCTCAAGGACATGGAGGCGAAACTCGCCAACAACGAATAGAAGAATTTTTGGCGGTAAATAATAGTATTTATGTTGTCGGCTTGCGCGAGGCATGCCTATTGGAAATGAAAGGAGAGCAGATGCAGCTGAAGGGTAAGCATCCTCTTCGGATTTTTAAAGCCGGACAAAAACCTTATGAAATTAATGTAGGAGAATCACTTGATTTTCTTTTTAAATAAATCAGTAACAGCTAAATTACACACAAATGAAATTTACAGCAAAACTCCTTATGGCAGCCACCCTATTTTCAGCAGCCTGTGGACCAACAACCTCAACGAAACAAAAAGACATGAAGAAAGTAGTTGGAATTGAAATCAGCAATATGGACAAGCATGAAGTTCCCGGCAACAACTTCTATGAATATGCTAATGGAGGATGGTTACAGAAAAACCCTATTCCTGCTGAGTATAGCCGATATGGGAACTTTGCCATTCTAGGCAAAAAAAACCAAAAAGAAATTAAGAGCATTATAGAAGATGCCGCCAAAAAATCTGACTTAGCCATTGGCAGTCCGGAGCAACAGATTCGAGATTTCTATAAATCGGGTATGGATACCGTTCTAATAGAGAAATTAGGCATGGATCCTATCCTTCCCATGCTAGAACAAGTAAATGACATCGATAACAAGGCTGATCTCGTAGATATGCAAGCCTACTTAAATATGAACGGAGCCTTCCCCCTCTTTGGTGTTTTTAGTTCCCAAGATGACAAAAACAGCACCCAAGTTATCGCCAACCTCTCTCAAGGTGGCTTAGGCTTACCTGATAGAGACTATTACACTAAAGATGACGAACGTACCAAAAAAATACGAGCAGCTTATCTGCAATATATTCAGAATATGTTTGTCCTTACAGGGGACACCAAAGAGATTGCCGCTAACAAAGCAAAAAGCATTATGAATATTGAAACCACATTAGCCAAAGCCTCCATGACTATGCTTGAACGCCGCGACCCTAATGCAACCTACAATATCAAAAGCCTCAAGGAAATTGCCAAGGAAGTGCCTGAATATGATTTCACAAGGTACTTTAAGGATTTAAAGATAAAACAAGTAGAAAGAATCAATGTTCGCCAGCCCAAATTCTTTATCGGAATGGGTAAAATGTTTAATTCTACCAGTCTGAAAGACCTTAAGACCTATTTTGCATGGAATATTATCAATGAAAATGCAGGGAAACTAAGCAAGAAATTTGTCGATGAGACCTTCCACTTTTACAGTACAACACTTTCAGGGGTAAGCAAAATGCGCCCCCGTTGGAAAAGAATAATCTCTTCCACCAATGGTAATTTAGGCAATCCTGTGGGGAAACTTTATGTGGCAAAATACTTTCCTGCAGAGAGCAAAAAACAGATGATAGCACTAGTAAGCAATCTACGTCTTGCCCTAAAAGAGAGCATAGAAAATTTAGATTGGATGTGTGCCGAAACTAAGGCTAAAGCTGAGGAAAAACTTGCCGCCATCAATTTAAAAGTAGGCTACCCAAATATATGGATTGACTACAGCAGCGTAGTAATTGAGCCAAACTCATACGTACAAAATACATGGAACTGTGCCGCTTTCAGCTACCGACGCAATTTAGATAAAATAGGCAAACCGGTTGATAGAGAAGAATGGGGAATGAATCCTCAAACTGTTAATGCCTATTATAATCCTAATATGAATGAAATCGTATTCCCTGCCGCAATTCTTCAACCTCCATTCTTCGATCCCAAGGCTGATGACGCCGTTAACTATGGAGCCATAGGAGTAATAATAGGCCATGAAATGACCCACGGCTTTGATGATCAAGGTCGCCTTTATGACAAAGAGGGCAACTTACATAATTGGTGGACCAAAGAAGACGCTAAAAAGTTTAAAGAAAAAACTCAACTATTGGTTAAAGAATACAACAACTATGTAGTTCTTGACAGCCTACACATCAATGGAGAGCTTACTTTAGGCGAGAATATTGCTGATAATGGAGGATTATTTATTTCTTATGCAGCCTTACAGAAATCCTATGAACAAAACGGACCGGCAAAGGATGTCGATGGATTAAGCTCTGACCAGCGCTTTCTTCTTTCTTATGCTCAGGTATGGAGACAACATATTCGTCCCAAAGCATTAATGCGTAATTTACAAGAAGATGTTCACTCACCGGGAATTGCCCGTGTCAATGTGGGCGTTGCTAATTTGCCTTGGTGGTATTCAGCTTTTAATGTTACTCCAAAAGATTCTCTATATATTGCACCAAAAGATAGAGCTAAAATTTGGTAAGGATAACCAACAATAACAATCGTAAAGCCCCAAAAAGAAATTCTTTTTGGGGCTTTACTTTTATAAATAAATTGGCAAGAAGAAAATAGCTCAAACAGAATATAAGTCACAAATTTATATAAATATCCAAATAGACCCCTATTTTTATAAAGCGGTATCATTATTTTTATATTTTTGCCGTATAATAATAAATAACCCATAAAATATTTAAGCTAATGCCTAAAATCAGATTCCAAGCCATGAACGATCTGCTCAACCGAAGCAGAATCCCCGTTAAACTCACTTCAGTAAAAACATCAGAATATTTTGGTATCAATGTTTTTAATAAGTCAAAAATGCAATCCTATTTATCTCAAGAGGCTTATGAGGAAGTAATTAACTCCATTGACGGTGGTAAAAAAATCGATCGTCGAGTAGCCAATCAAATAGCTTTAGGCATGAAAGCATGGGCAATTGACAGAGGAGCAACACATTACACTCACTGGTTTCAACCCCTCAATGGAGCTACCGCCGAGAAACATGATGCTTTTTTTGAGCCAACAGAAAATGGTGGAGTTATGGAAAACTTCCATGGAGAACTCCTTGTACAACAGGAACCTGACGCTTCGAGTTTTCCCAATGGAGGCATCAGAAACACTTTTGAGGCCAGAGGATATACAGCATGGGATCCATCTTCACCCGCTTTTGTCATTGACCACACCCTCTGTATTCCCACCATATTTGTTGCTTATACGGGAGAAGCATTAGACTTCAAAACACCCTTACTTAAATCTGCCGCCGCCCTTGACAAGGCAGCTACAAAAGTTTGCAATTTATTTAATAAAGAAGTAAAAAAAGTATATGCCACCCTTGGTTGGGAGCAAGAGTATTTTCTCATTGACGAAGCATTATATTATGCACGTCCCGACCTAGTACTCAGTGGCAGAACACTAATGGGCCATCCATCGGCTAAAAACCAACAGTTGGAAGACCATTATTTCGGCTCTATTCCCGGAAGAGTATCTGATTTTATGTATGATTTTGAACACGAAGCCCTTAAACTAGGTATTCCCGTAAAGACTCGACATAATGAAGTTGCACCAAACCAATTTGAATGCGCTCCTGTATTTGAAGAGATTAACTTAGCTGTTGACCACAATCAATTAATAATGGCTGTGATGGAAAAAATAGCCATAAAGCATAAATTTAGGATTCTCTACCATGAAAAGCCTTTTGCAGGAATTAATGGTAGTGGCAAACACAACAATTGGTCTTTAGCCACTGACACAGGAATAAACCTTCTCAGTCCCGGCAAGAATCCTAAATCAAATTTACGCTTTTTAACTTTTGTTATCAATACTTTAAAAGCCGTTCATGACAATGCCGATTTACTACGCGCCAGCATATTAACAGCAGGCAACGAACATCGTTTGGGAGCCAATGAAGCCCCTCCTTCTATCATCTCCGTTTTCCTGGGATCAAGAATCAATGCAATGCTCGACATCATTGAGAATAGCGTAAGTGAAAAGAAAATGACTCCTGATAAAAAAACGGAATTAAAAATGGACATAGGAAGAATACCGGAGATTCTACTCGATAATACCGATCGTAATAGAACTTCACCCTTTGCCTTTACCGGAAATCGTTTTGAATTTAGAGCTGTTGGCTCAGCCACAAACTGTGCTTCTCCTATGGTGGCACTCAATACTGCGATGGCAAATCAGTTAGAGAAATTTGACACCGAAGTACAATCGCATATAGCCAAAGGGATAAAACGTGATGAAGCCATATTTCAGGTATTAAAGAAAAGCATAAAAGAAAGTAAGAATACCATCTTTGAAGGCAACGGATATTCCGATGAATGGATTGATGAAGCCAAGAGAAAAGGGCTCACTAATATTAACGATACCCCTACCGCTCTAGCCGCATTTATCAGCAAAAAGAATTTGGAAATGTTTAGTCGATTAGGCGTTCTTAGCCAAAGAGAAATGGAAGCGCGCTACGAAATACGGATGGAGACTTATAAAAAGAAAATACAAATTGAATCGAGAATATTAGGTGATTTGGCCATCAATCATATTATCCCCACTGCAATAAAATATCAGAACACACTCATTACCAACGTAAAAGGAATGCGCGATTTGCTTAATACCGGAGAATTTAATCGCCAGGCAGGGCTTCAGCTGGAAACACTGAAAAAGATATCTACCCATATTTCCAATATCAACGAAAAGGTACAGCTAATGACTGATGCCCGTAAAGAAGCCAATGCACTAAAGAGTATCTATGAACAAACTTTTTTCTATTCGGAAAAAGTAAAACCTTATCTTAACGATATAAGAAGACATATCGACAAACTTGAACTAATCGTTGATGATGAATTATGGACTATGCCCAAATACAGGGAGATGCTCTTTATCTCGTAGTTGGCGGTAATGCACAGAAAAAAAATCAAAGATGATGAGTTGTATAGATAAAAGCAGTAATTTGCACCAAATATGTAGAGGCTGAAGTATTACAACATAAATTTCAAGAAGAATTATCTAACTTTAAATATTTTATTAATAAATATAGTGAACAATATAATTAAACAGGAGGTATTTATGAACCAGAAACAATGTCAATTAATGCATACAGCTAAAGGATTTATTGCAGCCCTAGATCAAAGTGGAGGAAGTACTCCAAAGGCTTTAGCCGAATATGGTATATCTTCAGATTCATATGATTCTGAAGAAGAAATGTACCATTTGGTACATGAGATGCGTACACGCATAATTAAAAGCCCATCATTTACTAATGAGAAAATTCTTGGCGTTATTTTATTTGAACGTACAATGGATAGTTTTATTGGAGATAAATATACTGCTGACTTTCTTTGGAAAGAAAAGGGGATAGTACCATTTTTAAAAGTTGACAAAGGACTCGCTGAACAAAAAGACGGCGTTCAGCTTATGAAACCAATACCTGAACTCGAAGACCTATTAACCAAGGCAAATGAACGAAATATTTTTGGAACAAAAATGCGTTCTGTAATCAAAGAATATAATGAATTAGGAATTGAGAAAATCGTAAAGCAGCAATTTGAAATTGGAAAACAAATTACAGACAGAGGAATTGCCCCTATTCTTGAGCCTGAAGTCGATATTCATTGTCCTGAGAAAGGGAAATGTGAACAGCTATTACTAGATTTAATTATGGATGAATTAGATAAGTTAGATGATGATACAAAATTATTTTTTAAGCTAACAATTCCTTCAAAGCCTAATTTGTATTTGCCATTAATAAATCATCCAAAAGTTCTTCGTGTAGTTGCACTCTCAGGCGGATATTCGAGAACAACAGCAAATGAAAAACTTGAACAAAACCATCAGCTTATTGCAAGTTTTTCTCGTGCTCTTCTTGAAGGGTTAGTTTTACAACAATCTGATAAAGAATTCGATTCGATGCTTTCTTCTTCAATAGAATCTATTTACAATGCGTCAATTACATAATATATAACGAGGGATTATGCCAAAATTGATTTTTGTTACGACATGGAGAATCTGTATAAAATAAGAAAAATGGCTTTCCAAGCTGGGTAGATGTTCTCCTTTCAAAGAATAGAATTATTGAGGCGATGCAAGCTGGGGAATAAATGGCAACCATAATTTTTAATGTCGTATATACATCCGTACATGGCTGGACATGGCTAGAAGCTTCGCACTAGTTTAGCGTGAAGTAAATTTAAATCAGCGTTATTATGGCAAGTTACAAGAAAAAACCAAAGCGAAACCAGCAAAAGAATATGGTGATGGACAGATTCATCAGTGGCGAAGAAGTTATGCTATTCCTCCACCAAACGGGGAGTATTTAAAAGATACGACTGAACGTACTATTCCTTTCTTTAAAGAAAATATTTTACCGCAATTATTCAGTAGTAAAAATGTATTGGTTTTGGCACATGGCGATAGTCTCCGTTCAATAACTATGTTTATTGAAGAATTGACAAATGAAGAAATACTTGATTTGGAAATTCCTACGGAAAAACCTTTGTTTTATGACTTTAATAATGGGACCCTAAAAAAACATTACAGTGTCATTTTTATGGAAAACAGACAAAGTGAAATTATCGTCTTAATCAGCCATTTTCATTAGAATTTTAGTGATAATATTTTTCTTATCTTTGCCACCCATAAAAATTTTTATTATAAATAAGTATTTACGCATATTATGACACAAGAAATATTAAACTACAAAGTGGCCGATATCAACTTAGCTGATTGGGGTCGAAAAGAAATTGAAATTGCTGAGCAGGAAATGCCCGGTTTGGTTTCCCTTCGTACAAAATTTGGAGCAAAGCAACCTCTTAAAGGTGTGCGTATTATGGGCTCATTACATATGACCATTCAAACGGCTGTTTTGATTGAAACTTTGGTTGCTCTTGGTGCCGATGTTCGTTGGGCCAGTTGTAATATCTTCTCCACACAAGATCATGCTGCTGCGGCAATTGCTGCTGCTGGCGTTCCTGTTTTTGCATGGAAAGGTGAAAGCCTGGAAGAATATTGGTGGTGCACCAACCAAGCATTAAGTTTCCCTGAAGGCAAAGGACCACAACTAATTGTTGACGACGGTGGTGATGCTACACTTTTAATTCACAAAGGATATACTGCCGAAAAAGATCCAAGTACGCTAGAGGTAGAAGCCGGCAGCGAAGAGGAAGAAGAAGTATTAAAGTTATTGAAAGCCGAACTGGCAAAAGACAATCAGCGCTGGCATCGTACTGTTGCCGAGTGGAAAGGAGTTTCTGAGGAAACAACCACCGGAGTTCATCGCTTATACCATATGTTTGAAACCGGAGAATTATTGGTCCCGGCTATTAATGTAAATGATTCTGTTACAAAATCTAAGTTTGACAACCTTTATGGCTGTAGAGAGAGCTTGGCTGATGGAATAAAAAGAGCCACTGACGTAATGCTGGCCGGTAAAGTTGTTGTGGTTGCAGGTTATGGCGATGTAGGAAAAGGCTCTGCTCACTCCATGCGCTCTTATGGAGCACGCGTTATCGTTACCGAAATTGACCCAATATGTGCACTTCAGGCAGCCATGGAAGGCTTTGAAGTTACCACCATGGAAGAAGCCGTTAAAGAAGGAAATGTTTTTGTTACCACCACCGGAAATAAAGATATCATCACCGCAGAACACATGCAAAACATGAACGATCAGGCTATCGTATGTAATATTGGCCACTTTGACAATGAGATTCAAGTTAGTCAAATGGAAGCCATTAAAGGCGTTCAGAAAATTAATATAAAACCTCAGGTTGACGAATATAAATTTGCTGACGGGCATTCCATATTCTTATTGGCAGAAGGAAGATTAGTTAATCTAGGTTGCGCCACCGGCCATCCATCATTTGTAATGAGTAATTCTTTTACTAATCAAACATTGGCACAAATTGACCTTTGGGAAAAGAGAACTGAATATAAAATTGGAGTCTATCGTCTACCAAAATATTTAGATGAGGAGGTTGCCCGCCTACACCTCAATAAAATTGGCGTTAAGCTGACTACACTTAGTAAGGAACAAGCTGACTATATCGGTGTAAAAGTTGAAGGACCGTACAAAGCAGACCATTACCGCTACTAAAAAATCCACTATAGCTTTGCTAATATCAAAGAGCCTTGTGAAATTGAATCACAAGGCTCTTTTTATTCAAAATAAAATATTAAAAAAATAAAAATTTAAAATAGCACAAACAAAAACAATTATATTTGCAATACAAACAAAGACAAACTACTAGATATTATTGATGGAAGAAGAATTTGAAGATTTTACGGAAGAACAAATTGAAGCACTTATCTCTCGATTTGAGAAGGCCGTTAACAACGCATTAAGCCCATATTTTGACGTAGAAGAATTTGAGGAAATAATTGATTATTATGACCTTACGCACAATAATAGCAGAATGGAAGATGCAATTAAGGCAGCCACCAATATTCATCCCTATCATTTACATTTCAGGCTCAAAGAAGCTCAGCGTATGATTTCGAGCAAACGTTTTACCAATGCCTTACAACTATTGAATGAACTTTTGGAGGTAGAGCCCACAAATTTTCTTGTCAGACAATCATTAGCCTATGCGCTCTCTAAAGTTGGCAAACACAAAAAAGCCATTGACACTTACTTGGAAACTATAGAGATGGGTGCTGATGCCAAAGAAATATGGATTAACATTGCCTATGAATACGAAAGTATAAGTCAATATCCCAAGGCCATAGAATATCTTAAAAAAATTGTTGCCTTGGATCATGAGGACGAAGGGGCATTATACGAGATCTTATTTTGCTACGAAGTAGATAATAAAAAGGAAGAAAGCGTAAGTTTTTTTCAACAATTTGTCGACGAACACCCCTATTCTCATATCGCATGGTTTAATTTAGGTATCTCACTTTCTAACCTTGGCCTATATGAAAAAGCCATTGAAGCTTATGACTATACCCTTGCCATAGAAGAAGAATTTAGCTCAGCATATTTCAATAAAGCCAACGCCCTGATAAACCTCAAAGACTATAAGGAGGCCATTGAGAATTTTGAAGAGACCTTTAAATATGAAGAAGCAGATGGGGTAACTCACTTATATATTGGGCAATGTTATGAGAACCTGAATGATAAAGACAGCGCATTAAAACATTACTTCAAAGCCATTGAACTAAACGACAAGATTGCTGAAGCTTATGTGAATATTGCATTAACCTACTTCAATATACAAAATTACCCTAAAGCACTTCCCTTTATTCAAGAAGCCATACTGATAGAGCCTGAAAATACAGATTACACCTATATTTTGGGTGATGTATATGCCGAAATGGAAGAGTATGATAAGGCTTCAAAAGTGTATCTGGAGGTAATAAAATTGAAACCCGATAATGAAGAAATTTATTTTGATTTAGCGGGAATATATTGGAATATAGAGCAACGACAAACTGCTTTTGAAATATTGGATTTAGGTATTAAACAGTCTAAAAATAATTTTAGAAATTACATTCGTTATGGAGAATTCTATTACGAAAAAGGAGATAAAAACATGGCCATAAACTATTTGTCTATCGCCTACAATATTGATGCTGTAGGAAGTATCAGCCTTATCACCGGCATGACACATCTTATGGAAGATGAATATATAAGAAGCTTTTTAGACGAGAAATCGAAGGTATAATCACCTGTTATTCTGATTGTTTATCTCCTGAATCAATTGCTCCAAACTTACACTTAGTGCCGGATAAATAATATCAGCTTGCAGATAATATTTCTCACGCTCCCCCAACTGTTGCTGGATAAATTCCAATAGTTCAAACTCATCTTTTGATTCTAATAAAGGTCTATGCTGTTTGGCATTCTGCAATCGGTTTAATAAAACTTTGGCCGGCATTTTTAAATACACAGAAATAGAATTATCTTTTATCCACTTCATATTATTAAAGAAGCAAGGAGTACCACCACCCAATGAAACAATGGTATCGTTGACATGGGAACAGGAATACAATGCCTGTTGCTCCATAAGCCGGAAGGCTTCTTCTCCCTTATCGTCAAAAATATCAGAAATACTTGCCCCTTGTTGTTCTTGGATAAGAGTATCGAGATCGAGCCAATGATAGCCCATTTTACGTGCTATTTTTTTTGCCACAGTAGATTTACCACTACCCATATATCCCAAAAGAAAAATCCTATTCATGAGATGCCCGTTTTAAAGTAATAATAGTTATCTCCGGAGAGATACCAATGCGCAAAGGCATACCAATATAACCAAAACCTGGATTCACATAAATATACTGACGTCCGAACCTATAAAGACCATCCCATTCCGGATAAAGCCATTGAATAGGGCTCCATTTAAAACCGCAACAATCGATACCCATTTGCATTCCGTGAGTATGTCCCGACAAGGTAAGCTGAATCGGTGTTTTTTCTTTCACCTCCAAATCAAAATGACTCGGGTCATGAGTCAACAATATTTTAAAAGGCACATTCTCGACACCACGCATGGCCAGATGCAAGTCACCATACTTTTTAAATGGAGGCTTTCCCCAATTTTCAACACCAATTATAGCGATGGAATCATCTCCTTTATATAGAATTTTATTTTGATTCAGCATCATAACAAATCCCATATCTTCCTCAGCATCAATTATCTGTTGTATTTTTGATAATTGTATCTTAGTATCTTTCCATTTAACATAATCGCCCATATCATGATTTCCTAAAATGGCATACATTCCATATTTAGGATGAATATTAGCAAATAACTTTTTATAATCATCCAATTCAGCGGCAACATTATTCACCATATCGCCTGTAAAAAGAATCAAATCGGGATTTTGTTTTCTCAATAAATCAACCCCTTTTTCCACCTCTGCAGTAGAAGTAAAACTACCCAAATGCATATCACTTAACTGAGCAATTCGCAAGCCATCAAAACTTATTGGCAGATCAGAAAAATAAATTGTCTCTTGCTTTACAACAAAATTATCTTTCCCCCATATCATACCATAGAGCACCAAAAAAAACATCAAACCGGCAAAAAGAAGCCCAACTTTCTGAATTATATAATTGTTTCTCTTCTTTCTATTAACACTATAATTTCTTTTGGGTTTAAAAAGTAACTTTAATTTATAATAAATAAGTTGTCCAACGACAAAAAGGAAATAGACAAATCTAGGCAAGTACACCAAAAGGAATACGCCAAAAACAAAGAAGAAGCTTCTGTATTTTTTATAATCATCGCCTGGATATCCCACCCAAAGAAAATGAATCATAAAATAGAGAGCCATTAAAACATCCATTGCCCAATAAACGACAAACAACCGATTATAAAAATTGGTATTCTTCAATCGGCGTAGCATCACTTTAAGGCCAACAAAGTCGACAAAATCCACTACTATTACCACAGCAATAAGTACTGCTAAACGTGCAAACATCATATCTTATCGACTTATAATCCTAACTTCTTTCTTAATTTCTTTGGCAAAGCATCCTTATGAACCATAATGGCAATCGTATTGAGACGGAGATAAGCATCCGACATATTCAAATAGCCACCATCCTTATTGGAATCTCCTGCCCATGAATTCTTTGTCAGGTAAAAATAGTTTCCATTCTGAGCTTTCAATAAACCCGTAAGATGCATTAAATGATCGTCAGTAACCAAATAATTATTAAACGCTTCTTGACGCATTGCAGAAGTTATTATCTTCTCCGGCACGGGCTCTTGAAAAGAATACATATCTTTAAGAAGCTCTTTCTTACTCATCTTCTGCCACTTACTTTGCTCCGAGCCTTGTAGATTTTTTATTTCTGTTTCAGGAACAATAGCTAAAGCATGTGCATAGGAAAAACCATGATTACTCACGTCACCATCCCAGCACACAGAATATCCATTCTTTAAGGCATCTTGAATTAAGCTCATCATTTCATCGAGAGGAATATTATAGTAATCTGAGAAGCTCCAATTATCGGGCACTTCAAGGCGGAATGCTTTATAATATGGCTTATACTGATAAGAGGTTATCTCGATATAATCATCAGGATTAAATTTCGTTTCTTGGCGTAGCTTTATGGCCTTATCAAGTAAGGTATCTGGATTACCCAGATAGGAGTTAAGGATGGAAGTAAAAGCCGGCTGCCAGGCATCGCTCAAATGACCAGAAGGATTCTTAACCACATCTTCCACAAAACCTTTAAGCACATTGTCCATTTCGCCATGCACATGATTGCTAAAGCCCGGAATATATGCCTGAAAATCTTTCTCTGTAAGCATTCCTTTGTGCCTAATAATATTCATCACATCATGAGCCTGCCCACCGGGACCAAAATTGGCTAAACCATGCAAACGAACATAACTATCAGCTTTAGATTGATAGGCATAATAAACAAAATACATTTCGGATAAATCGAGCTTCTTATGATCTATTCTCATTATCTCTGTTTCCACAAACGAAGTAGTGGCAAAGCTCCAACAGGTACCTGATTTATACTGATTTTTTACCATTGTAGTAGGCACTACAGCTATTGTATCAAACTGATATCCAACATCCTTAATAGTATCAGACTGAGCTTTTACTCCCATTACACTGAGAAAAATAAGAACAAACGTTGTTATTGATTTTACTGAAAATATATTCATAAGACTTATTTATTACACGATTAATATTGTTAGCAAAGATATTGAAATATGTAGTGTTAAAGTATCTTAAACAAAAATATTTACACTACAATTAACTTATTTTTGTGAGCGTAATTAATAACTAATAGACAAACTACTCAAAAGCATCGTATTGAAAAAAGTAGAAAAGTTATAATTAATCTAGTAAACAAATAAATACATTAAACCATGAAAAAATTATTATTATTATTTACCCTATTGATTGCCGGTTCACTTACATTCGCACAATCTAATTTTTTTAACCGACAAAAAACAATTCAAAGAAGAGACTATAACAAATTAATTTGTAATAGCCTACACAACAAATCACTGGCTGCATATAAGCTAACTAACTACCAGAAGCTTGATAGCATAATCGCTATATCCAAGGACACTTCCAACTGGGAAATTTCCCAAAAAGTCATCTATCAATATGATTCAAAAGGCAATACCATCAATATAACTAATTACGACTATGAAACTAATAATGGTACTGTTGTAATTACGCCCGATACAAAAGACGAATATAATTATGATACGCAAAATAGAATTACCGAACATAATTACTATGAATGGGATCATTCTTTATCCCAATGGTCCATAAACGAAAAAACTATCACAACCTATCCAAGCAATACTATTTTTGAGAATGTATATTACCAACAAACCTCTTCCCAATTGGAAAAACAGCATAAAGACGTTAACTACTATAGCAGTTCGATTAATCATATTGATTCTACAATTTCCTACAATTGGAATTCTTATGGTAATCATTGGGTTATAGACAACAAACAAATCTATTCCTATTTTGGGAACCTATTGACTTCTATAAAACAACAACAATGGACTGGTGCTGCATACCAAAATGATAAGCTTATAGAATACACTTACGATGCAGCAGCTAATCAACTAAGTAGAACAAAAAAATTGTGGAATTCTTCATCTAATCAATATTACCCCAATGATAAAGAGGAGTATCAATACACGAGTAGCAATAAAATAAAAAATTATGTGCATAGAGAATATGACTCAGCTAATGCTCGTTGGCAAGGACAAGATAGTATTAATTACACCATTGATAATAACGGCAATGCTATTGTTTCGCAAGAATACACTTGGGAATCATCTTCCAATAGTTGGGAAAAAGATAGTAAGCTGGTCAGTACCTACAACAATACTTATGCCTTAAGTGATTTACTATTACCCAATGAGTTCCAAGATAAAGAAACATTACCTTACTTCAATCATATGAATACCCACCTTGACATCTACGCTGGATATAATAATCAATGGGAGTATATAGCCAAATATGATTTATACTATTCTAATATTGCCATCAACTCCATTCGGAAAAACAAAGAAAATATTCACTTTAGCCTATATCCTAATCCTGCACAAAGCAGCATTAGTATAAGGACTAATAGCAAGGATAAGTATCAACTTAAGGTTTACGCAATTAATGGAAGTTTAGTAAAACATTTGCAAGTAAATAACAATGACAAAGTAGATATTAAAAGCCTAAACAAGGGCATATACATACTTCAACTTACTGATAATAAAGGAAATTCATCTTTCAAGAAATTAATTAAGCAATAATTAATGCCAAGATAATTGCCAAAGCTTAGGCTTTGGCAATTATTCTATCAATAGTACTAATAAATTTGTCTCTATCTCTACCCAGCACACCTTTAAGCACCAAAAAATTGGAGACATGATCACTTCTAAATATAGTATTCTCGAGAGCTAAATTTTCGATAAAGAGCTGCATCTCTTGCATCAGTTCAAGTGAATTCAACGGATAGAAGTCTGCTTTCATCCTTGCTTTTAAATGTGGCCAGCCCTTGTATGCAGAGAGAACTAATGTGGACAAATACTTGGGTTGAGTAATATTGAGTAATCGTGCTGAACTAATGGCATGACTCCTTGAATATTGCTTCCCTCCCAGGCCGTTGATAATCATCACCGAGCTAGCCATGCCTGCCTCTTTGGATTTATCAAGCCCCGCAATAATCGAATCAAAAGTTTCCCCCTTATTAATCCTCAGTAAAACATCATCATCGCCGGATTCCACGCCAACAAATAGTAGTTTCAAACCGGCATCGTATAATTCCTTAAGTTCGGAAGTCGTCTTTCGTATTAAATTATTTGGTGATGCATAGGCTGATACCCTTTGCAAAAAAGGAAAAGTATTATTCAAATGGGCCAACACTCGCAATAAACGCTTAGTTGACAATATCATAGGATCACCATCGGCAAGAAACACACGACGTATTTGATTGGCATAAGGAACAAAGGCATCAATATCAGCGAACACCTCCTCTTCCTGCCGCACTTTGAATTGCTGATCACTATACATCTCACAAAATGCACATTTATTCCACGAGCAGCCATAAGTTAACTGAATTATCAAGGATTTTGCTTCACTGGGAGGACGGAATACCGGCTCATGGTATTGGATGGGAAAATAACTTATCATTATTCAAAATCTTTACGCCTTCTTGATTTCTTCTCTGCCTGCACCTGCTTTTGCTTTAATCTTTTCTCCTTTGCCGCCCTCGAAACCTTGGTGGCTTTACGTTTCTTTATTGGTTTTAAAGCGCTGTTAATAAGCTCATAAAATTTATCCACTGCCTTCTGCTTATTTTTAAGTTGTGAGCGAGTTTCTTGTACCACAATTATTAATTCACCCTCTGAATTAAGCTGTTTATCAAGTTTTACTTTAAGAATTTGTTTTTCTGTTTCTTCCAAAATGGAGGACTTATCGATGGCAAACCTTAGTTCTACTTTGGTATTCACCTTGTTTACATTTTGTCCTCCCGGCCCACTGCTCTTGCTGAAACTAAAGTTTAGTTCCGAGTCTAGCTCATTACCATATATATGCTGCGGCCTCATCATATTTTATCATTATAAAGATAGTGTCTGTATAAAACACTTCTTTTTTGTTTGTTTCATTATTTAACAGCTGTACATAATTCAAAAACATCTATTTATACCAATAAGTCAATAATCTAGAATTTTGAAAATATCCATTAGAGTTTTCTCACTCTAACTTTCTTTTTCTTTAATCGAGTATTATTGGTGAGACTAATTAGCTGATCCGCTTTTGATGCCTTAACTGCCACAAAAGCACAATCATTTTTTAGTTCAATTAATCCCAATTGATCTTTTGTTAATTTACCTTGCTTAAAAAACAATCCGGCGATATCACCTTTGGAAATCTTATCTTTTCTTCCTCCGCTAATAAATAAAGTTGTCCATTGACTAAGCGCTGCTTCTGTCACCGATTCCAACTCATCAACAGATACCGATTCCAACTTCATATCCTCAATAAAAGCAGGCAAATATTCCTCTTCATTATGAATTATATAAGCAGTGCCGGATTTATGCATTCTAGCCGTACGACCATTACGATGGGTAAATTCATGAAGGCGCATTGGCAGATGAAAATGAATGATAAATTTTATTTCAGGCACATCAATACCTCTGGCAGCTAAATCGGTAGCCAGAATTAACTGATGAGTAGAATTACGAAATTTAATTAAAGCCCTCTCTCTTTCGTTTTGTTCCAATCCCCCATAAAAACAAGCATGGGCTATATCTTTTTCATCTAAATACTCACTAATATCCTGAATAGAATCTTTAAAGTTACAGAATACAATCCCTGCCTGATTTCCCAACTTATGTAAAAGCTTGCCTAGTGTTTCTAATTTATCTTTATCCGGAGAACGTATAATTTTAAGCTTTAATTCTGGTGTATCTACCTTAAGATAATTAAGGATTTTAGGATTATGAAGTTTTACAAAAGCGGGGATTTTAACTTTAAAAGTTGCCGAAGTAAGCACTTTCTTTTTAACATTTGGCAAAGCCGACAGTATCTCCTGCATTTCCGTCTCGAAACCAATTTCCAACGATTTATCAAATTCATCAAGAATAAGGTTCGCAACAGTATCAGTATCAAAAGTACCTCTGTAGATATGATCAGCTATCCTACCCGGAGTACCCACCAAAATAGCCGGGCTATGTTTAAGGTCTGCCTTATCTTTGGCAATGGGGCGTCCTCCATAAACTGCATTTACTTTAAATCCGGAGCCCATTTCACGAATTACCTGTTCTATTTGTATGGCCAATTCGCGTGAAGGGACAAGTATCAATGCCTGAACTCCCAAGGATTCTTTTCGTAACTCAGCCATAATAGGAAGTAAAAAAGCAAGCGTTTTTCCTGTTCCTGTTGGCGAAAGCAAAACCACCTCAGCATTGGAATGAATATTCATTTGAGCCTCCTCTTGCATAAGATTGAGCTTCTCAATATTTAGTTTCTCCAGTAGTTTCTGCTGATTCTTTATCGTATTTATCATGGAGCGAAAGTACACTTAAAATCAAGATGAATGTGAATGAGTATATTTAGACGAGAATTAGTTAGCGCTTATAGAATATTGCTGCCACCTTAATTTTTACTGAATCCGTAAAAAGAAAACTTTTATCGGTTTGCTTAAAATTTTTGGAATATATTGTTATGCCCCATTTTGTTCTATCGACAACAAAACTATTTGTTAGCACAACAATACTACTATCAGAATGGCGAATCTGCGCTGTAAACTTGATTGGCTTTGTGATCTTTTTAATTTGCAAATTTGCTCCAACGAGGTACTTTTGCCCACCAATATTCTTCAAATGAGTGAGTGTTAGTATTGATAGGGGATATTTGTTAACCTGAAAAAAACTATCCGATTTAAGTGTATTATCCAATACCTGGCGCATTAAATCGTAACTGATATCGGTATCTCTTATACTATCCATGGCCACCGCAAACTTACCACTTACAATAGTATCATTCAGAACTCCAATATCTCCTCCTTTGAATTTAACATAGCCGGTATGAGTAACACAGGACCAAATGAGCATACTCTTTTCACTATCAATTTCGAAAGACTGTAAATTCTTACAGCCCATAGCATACGGTTTCAACGCATACTTTGATGTAAATAAAGAATCATTTTGTCCATTGGTATTGACAGGTATATTATTAGTACTAGGAGTATTATATGATTTTTTATCTCCATGAGAGTCCATACAGGCAAGCACAAGAAAGACAAGTACCAAGGGGAAATATTTCCGGATATTAATTTTCACCATCACTCGGCTAATTTATATAGAATTAGTATTCAAACTGCAAACTCCTGTAGCTTTTCCATTAACAATTAATTCTTTAACGCCCTTAGGAATATTAGTAGCCCCGGTAAAATCAGTATCCACAAATTCTGCTGCAAAGAAATTAGAGCCTTTTAAATCGGCACCTTTAAAGTTTGCCCCTTGCAAATGAGCCCCTCTAAATTGAACTTTATGAATTCTTGCATTAACAAAACTAACGTCTTCAAGTCCGGCACCGGTAAAATCAGAATAACAAAGATCCATTGAATCCATTTTGGCTCCGGTAAACACAGTAAGTACGAATTTTACATTCACAGCTTTACTATTCGTAAAATCAGCATCAAGAAATTCAGATTCTTTCATTAGTGCATTAGTAAAATCACAATCTCTAAAATTGGCTCTATGACCTTTAACGCCAAACATATTTGCACCCCTAAAATCAGAGTTATTGAGATTACTTTCAGTAACATAGGAACGAAACATAATGGATCGGGAAAAATCGCAATGACTTAGATTGGCATTCATAAAATAAGACCAACGAATATCACAGAATCTAAAGTCGGAGCCTGAAAAGTTACTCTCTTGACATTTTGCAGCCCTAAATTTATCGCCTCTAAAATCTCCATTAATAACATGAACCCCTTTCCAATAAATTTCATCGAGATTCTCACCTCTAAAATCATCATTATCTTGAGGAATGGCAACCAAACCCCTATTCCGCTCTTGCCCATTGGGCAAGAGAGTTTTTTTATTAATAATAGATTTTATCAACTTTTTATTTGTAAAATTGGCCAGATAATAAAGATTTGACGTATCGCAAGGCCTTGGAAACAGCTTGGAGACAGC
>WGCS01000004.1 GCA_015493685.1 Bacteroidales bacterium | reverse complement strand
TTGCTTTTGTAAAATATATCATCGTATATTTGCGATTAACAAATATAATTCTATTTTCGTATGAAAAGAAGTATTTCAACTATTGATTATCTGAAAGATACAGAGGAACTTGCACGCTTTGCAAAGGCACTTGCTCATCCAACTAGAATAAAGATTATTAAATATCTTAGCAAACAATCGTATTGTCATACGGGCGATTTGATGGATTATTTGCCCTTGGCACAATCCACCATTTCACAACATTTGAAAGAATTAAAGGAGGCAGGACTTATTAATGGTGAAATTAATCCTCCAAAGGTAAAATATTGTATTAATCAAGAAAGTTGGGATAAAGCAAAGAACTTATTTTGCGTATTCTTTGAAATCAATCCGGCTTCAAAAGGTTGTGAATTATAAAAAAATTTATTATACATCATCGTTTATAGGCGATATAAAATATAGAATATGAATATACAAGTAAAAGAGGCCGTAATGCCACAAGTGAAAATACATGTGCTAGGCAAAAGTGAGAGCCCCACAAAAATGAATATACGGGCAGGTAAATTTAAGATGATAATTGACGAACCTGAAAGTATGGGAGGCAGTAATGAAGGCCCCTCCCCCGTTCAGATGTTGCTAACAGCCCTGGCCGGTTGTCTTAATGTAACAGGTCATCAGGTGGCCAAGGAGAATAATTTGGATTTGGAGAGAATGACCATCAGCATTGATGGGAATATGAATCCTTGTACTTTTATGGGTTGTTCCTTTAAAGAGAGAGCTGGTTTTCAGTCTATTAAAGTTGTCGTAAAACCAATTTTCTCCAATTCTGTTTCTGACGAAATGGTGAAGTTGTGGCTTGAAGAAACAGAAGCTCGCTGCCCGGTAACTGATAATATTAAAGAAGGAACTCAAATATTAATTGATAATAATTAAACCTATGTTAGCATATCAGATAACAGCAACTTCCGACTCTTTGGGAAGATCACAAGCATTAGCCAATAAAACAGTGCTCCCTTTTGATGCCTCCAACGGTCGTGACAGTTTACTTCCCAATCCTGCCGAGCTTTTACTTACAGCTCTTGCTGCCTGCATACTGAAAAATATAGAACGATATTCTATTAAACTTCATATTCCCTATGAGAGTGCCCGCATTAGCGTAAATGGAACACGAAGCGACATACCCCCATCAATGCAAGAGATTACCTATAAAGTTGAGATTGTAAGTAAAGCAGAGGAGCGTAAAATAAATCTACTGCATAAAAACGTAATTAAATTTGGCACCATAAGTAATACTTTAGCACTAAGCTGTAAACTTAATGGTGAATTTATTAAAGTAAAACCATAAAACCATGAATACTTTTGAAGATTATATCCGTAATTTTAACTATGCTTCCATTGGTCCCATGAAAATCACTGCAAAAAGATTTTTGGAACAAATTAAAACCAATGAAATCGTAGCCATTGATGCCCGCTTTACTGAGGAATATGCCCTTTGGCATATTGATTTTATTCCTAATATTCCCATTAACGAACTCCCTGACCGGCTTGATGAGCTCAATAAAGACAAGACTATTGTTGTGTGCTGCCCCAACGAAACACGTTCTAATATTGCAATGCATTATTTGCTTACCAAAGGTTTTAAGGCCGCCTTTCTTATGGGTGGATTAATTGGCCTTCAACAGCATTTATTAGGTAATCAAGCAAGAGAGTTTTATAATGCATAATTCGAATACCATGAACGAATTTGAAATTATACTAAATGGTGGTTATAAAGGTTGCTGCAATATTTTTCCGGCTTCCCAATTACGTATGTTTTTAAAAGACTGGTATAGCCCCAAGGATAAGGTTACAATCACTATCATTGATATAGAACGCGATTATTGGGAGAGTGACGAACTTGCTGATTATGCATTCCACAAAATAGGTAACGAATGTTTTCCTTTGGTGTATCTAAACAATTCGCTTATTGCTGTGTCTCAATTCCCTGATAAGTCTGATCTTGATGAATGGCTTATAAAAAGTCCCGTTATTAATAAGGAAAGCATTCTTCTTTCCGGTAAAAATAATGAGAAATAATTTTCATTATGAGAAAATATAAAGCACTTATTATAACGGCATTACTTACACTATTGCTAATTGTAGCCTTTATAAAATACAATATCTTTGACTTCTTACAAAAAGGAATTAATTATATTGTATATACGCTATTGCATTTAAACCCGAATCAACATCTGGCACAAGCACTAAATTTTTTCCTTTACGACAGTGTTAAGATTCTATTTTTATTACTTATTGTAGTTTTTCTAATGGGAATAGTCAATTCCTATTTTCCTGTGGAACGTGTAAAGAATTATCTTTCACGAAAGAAACTCTATGGAATGGAATACCTGATGGCTTCGCTATTTGGCACGGTAACACCCTTTTGCTCATGCTCTTCAGTGCCTTTATTTATAGGTTTTGTTAGTGGTGGAATTCCTCTTGGTGTTACTTTTGCCTTTTTAGTAACCTCACCTTTGGTCAACGAGGTAGCTATTGGCCTTTTTTTGGGGCTATTTGGTTGGAAGACCACATTAATTTATGTGGTGAGTGGAGTGCTTTTGGGTACTTTCTCTGGAATGCTGCTTCAAAAGTTTAAGTTGGAAAAATACCTTAGCCCATGGGTGAAAGAGATACTCAGCAAGGCACAAGCAGATCAGGAAATATTTCAGCAACAAAAGCAAAATTTTAAGCAACGCTTACCTATAATCTGGGCTGAAGCTGTCACCATATTAAGGGGCGTCTTGCCTTATGTACTTATTGGTATTGCCATTGGAGGCCTTATGCATGGTTATATTCCTGATGGATTTTTTGAGAAATATATTGGCAGTAACAATCCACTTGCCGTACCCATCGCAGTTATTCTAGCAGTACCTATGTACTCCAATGCTTCCGGAATTCTACCGGTAATACAGGTTCTTGTAGCCAAAGGAATTCCACTGGGAACAGCCATAGCCTTTATGATGGGCGTAGTCGGTCTCTCCTTTCCTGAAGCCATGCTGCTAAAAAAAGTGATGAGTTGGAAATTGATTGCTGTCTTCTTTTCTACGGTAGCACTATGCATTATTATCTCAGGATATTTATTTAATATAATACTATAAATTTTATAATGATATGGAAATAAAAATTTTAGGCACTGGATGCCCCAATTGCATCAGCCTCGAAAAAAGAGTACGCTTATTGGTTGAGAAAGAGAATATTCAAGCCACAATAATTATGGTAAAAGACATTATGGAAATAATGAAATATGGAGTTATGTCAACTCCTGCACTGGTGGTGAATGAGAAAGTTGTAGCCAAAGGGCGAGTACCCAAAGATAGTGAAATCTTGAACTGGATATCAGTATAAATGCAAGCTGACACAATGAATTACATTTACCATAACAATCAAATATATATTCTTTAACTATGAAAAACATAACAAAAGTTACCCTAACAATATTGCTCTCATTGCTAATAGTTGCGTGTGTACATAATGATTCTGCAAAGGCAATTAGTAGAAAAAGTAATTATACTTCTGATGCTTCCAGCCCAATTTATGTCTATTACTTTCATACTAATATCCGTTGTGAAACCTGTGTGCAGGTTGATAATAATACCCACCGGTATTTAAAAGAACTTTTTCCAAAAGAGCTTAAAGATGGTAATTTGGTTTTTAAAAGCATCAACATTGAAAATAAAGATTATCAAGCGTTGGTAGCTAAATATAAGATATGGGGCCAGACACTTATTTTTGTAAAAGGAGATAATGCCATAGATCGTACTAATGATGCATTTATGAATGTAAGTTCCGACTCATCAAAATGGAGATCAATGGTTTACAAACAGGTAGAATCACTTTTAAAAGAATAGGTTTTCAATGCATAAAATGAATAATTAATTATCTTCTATGGAATTTCTACACCATTTACTAAACAGTACTGAGCTACCGGTATTGTCGGCTTTTATTTTAGGTCTGATGACAGCCATAAGTCCGTGTCCGCTTGCCACAAATATTACCGCTATTGCATTTATCAGCAAGGATATAGAGAATAGGAAAAAGGTTTTTTATAATGGTTTAATTTATACCCTCGGCAGGTCTATTTCCTATACTATTATAGGGCTGCTATTTTACTTTGGTGCATCAACATTCAAAATTGCAACTTTCTTTCAGCAGTTTGGAGAAAAACTATTGGGGCCCATATTACTATTGGTAGGACTTTTTATGCTTGATGTTATTAAAATAAAATTTCCGGGGATAGGAAAGCTAACCGAAAAGATGGAAGAAAAAGGTAATACCGGTTTCTGGGGAGTATTAGTACTGGGGATGGTCTTCGCCTTAGGCTTTTGTCCCTATAGCGGTGTGCTCTATTTTGGAATGCTTATTCCAATGACAATAGCTTCTGCCTCAGGACTTTATTTGCCTTTTATATTTGCCATTGGCACAGGACTGCCGGTGATACTATTTGCTTGGATAATAGCTTTTACTTTGGGAGAAGTAGGCACTGTTTATAACAAATTACAAACTTTAGAACGATGGTTTCGAAAAGCAGTATCAATAATATTTATTTTAGTTGGTTTATATTACTTACGCTATTGGTTTATGTAAAAATACTGATAAAGTAACGATAACATTAATATAATACACCGAAGCCATTTAATTTATAAATTTTTAAAACAATAAGTACAATGAAAAAGAAAGTATTAAGCATCGTATTGCTAGCCATTTTTGGCTTTATGTTGGCAAACTACATCAACACAGATTCTGCCGCTGTAAAACAAGAGAAAGCAACAAAAATCACTTTCATTGAATTAGGGTCAGTTCGATGTATTCCTTGCCGCAAAATGGAACCTGTACTGACAGATATCCGAAAAAAATTCCCCGAAGATGTTAAAGTAATTTTTCATGATGTATGGACTGAAAAAGGCAGACCTTATGCTAAGAAATACGGTATTCGCTCCATCCCTACTCAAGTATTTCTTGATAAAGAAGGAAAAGAGTACTTTCGCCATATCGGCTTTTTTCCTGAGGAAGAAGTGATTAAAGTATTGAAGAAAATGGGTGCTAAAAAGTAGAATTATTTTTACACATTGAATTAAAAACTATGAAGATATTAGTATTATGCACAGGCAATAGTTGCCGCAGTCAAATGGCAGAAGGATTTCTTAAGTCCTTTGATTCGAAGCTCGAGGTGGTTTCGGCAGGGACTAAACCCGGCAATGAGGTTCACCCATTGGCCATAGAAGTAATGCGAGAAGAAGGTATTGACTTAAGTAATAACAAACCAAAAAATGTGTCTGATTTTCTAAATCAGCACTTTGACTATGTTATTACTGTTTGTGGCGGGGCCAAAGAAAGTTGCCCTATATTTACAGGCAAAGTAGAAAATCGCATTCATATAGGCTTTGATGATCCTGCAGAAGCTGTTGGCAACCAAGAGTTTATTCGTTCCGAATTTTTACGAATACGAGATGAAATAAAAAGCGATTTTCTGAAATTTTATAACGAAATTTAACGTAAAATTGTACCCTTATAATTATAGCACTTAGGAAATGGACATTCTAATCTTTATCATATCATTTGTAGCTGCTTTTATTTTTTCACTTGGAGGCGTTGGCGCAGCCATAATATTAATACCTATATTAGTCTCTTTAGGTATCCCAATCAATATAGCAAAACCGGTAGGACTATTTTATAATACAGTGAGCCTCAGCGGTGCCAGTTTTCACAATATCCGAAATAAGCTTCTGGATTTTAAAGTTGGTATTCCAATAATAATTTCTTCATTTTTGTTTGCCATTGCCGGAGCCTATATTTCCAAATATATCCCCAACAGAACCATTATCTATTTATTTGTCGGGTTTTTATTATTCTCAGGATTTATGTTCCTTTTTCACAAAAAGAGAGAGGACAGCTATTATAGAACTGACACTCCCTATTTCAAATTAGTATTAATAGGCTCGTTTGCAGGCCTACTATCAGGGATGCTCGGTATTGGTGGTGGAGGCATAATTTCTCCATTAATGTTGATGCTTGGTTTCAATCCAAAAAAGATAACAGCAATAACAGCTTTTGTCGTTCCTTTTTCCTCATTCTCCGGTTTCTTAACCTACTGGGCAATGGGAAGTATCAATTGGGAAATTTTAGGTGTTGCCTCAGTTGCCGGAATTGTTGGAGCCACGCTTGGCACTATGTTTATGCATAAGAAATTAAATACTCATACCGTTAAGAAAGTATTGGCAATTATATTGCTTTTAATGGCTGCTAAACTAATTTTTAAATTATTTTAAATTCTATTGATTATTATATATTATCATGAAAACATCTTTACTATTATTATTTTTATTTATTGGTATTAGTGGATTTTCTCAAACTAAAGAGAATCTTCAAAATACCTCATGGAATGGCTATACTCAACTTCGAGCTGTAAGTAATTTTAACGATTATTCAACGGCAATGGTTCGTCGATTAAAATTATGGGTACGATCAAGTCCTGAATTCTCAAAACATTGGTCTTATAAACTTCAAACTACGCTCAGCAGCTTGCATCAGGAAAATTTCTTTCTTCAAGATGTAAAAGTAAGCTATAAGTCAGGTTTGTTTTCCTTCAATTTTGGGCAATTTGTCCCTCAATACAGTTTACAACGATTTCAGTCTGACTATTCTATGGGAATTATAGAAAGGTCAATAGTAGTCAACAAACTTATTCCAAACGGAACTATGGGAGCCCGAGACATTGGTTTACAGGCTAATTTCCATACTAAAAACAAACTAATAGTAACTCATATAGGTGTTTTTAATGGCTATGGCATTAAGAAATATGAATTTAATAATCAGGGATATTTGCTTACTCATAAAACGGCTATTAATATTCCTTTGGCAAAAAACAAATTACAAATTGGCTATTCGCTGATGTATAGAGAAGCTTCTAATTTGAAAATTAAACGAGTATTGCCCGATACTGTTTCCTATAGTGGTAGCGATATTCGTTATAATTTGTTTGCCCTCTATAGAGCCCACTCATGGGAACTCCAAGGCGAATATCTCAACGCCAATCTGGAGGGCAGAATTGCTAATGGGTATTATATACTGGCAACAGTAAATATAAAAAAATCGCAACTGATAGCTTCATTCGAAAATTATAAAAACACCTATGAGGCCAGTAAAGGACCATACTATCATTTGGGATACGTATATTTAATAAAGAAAAATAAAGTAAAGCTTTACTTTGATAATTCATTTCAAATTGATGGTGGCATAAATAATTATTATGCAAGTGTCCAGTTACAAGTATTTCTTAAATAAGTAATCATGGCTAAAGTCATAATAGCAATACATGGACTACGGAACAAACCGCCGGATAGTTTACTCGCCCAATGGTGGCATAAATCTATTATGGAAGGTATTAATAATTTGGGAGTAAGTTTGCAATTGCCTAAACTAGAATTGGTATATTGGGCAGATATATTGCATGACAGGCCACTTTCTCCTGACGAGAAAGACGAAAAAAGCCCGTATTTTATTGACGAAGAATATATTCCATCACGAAAGATTAAGAAAATACGTAAATTTATCTTTAGGAAAAAGCTGGTGCATTTCTTAAAAAAAATGATTTATAGTACCTTCTTAAAAAAAGACTTCAGTTTGCGTTTTCCGAATTTATCAAAAAAATTTCTCCATAATAATTTTGATGAGCTGGAAGTATATTTTAACGAAAACTGCGAGACCGATGAGCAAGCATGTAAACGCAGGGAACAAATAAATACACGTTTAATTTCTGTATTGGAAAAACATAAAGAGGATGAAATTATGTTAATTGCTCATTCAATGGGAAGCGTTATCGCCTTTGATGTATTAAGTTTTTTGACAACAGATATCCGTATCAGTGAATTTATTACTATGGGTGCTCCTCTTGGCGCTCCCTTCGTATTAAGTCGTATTGCTCGATTATCTAAATCACAACTTCAGGAACATATTAAATTACAAACACCGCAATCAGTAGTGAAACATTGGTATAATTTTGCTGATATTAAAGACTCAATAGCGTTGGATTATAAATTAGCTGAAGATTTTAAGCCCAATAGTTATGGCGTAAAAGTTAAGGACTTTTTGGTAATAAACACTTATCGAGCCAATGGCAACTCTAATCATCATAAATCGTTTGGATACCTAAGAACTCCTGAATTTATTAAAGTATTAATTGAATTTATTAATAAATAATTCCAAGTTCAGTATCCGGCTGAAAAGTATCTCAATAGAACTATGAGTAAAACGCTTTGACAAAACAAATGACATGAAAAACAAAGTGGAAATATTATCTCCTGGACCCGGATGTAGAAAGACAAAAAAGATAGTTAAATCATTGAAACAGTTTTTTAACGAAAACAATATTGATGCAGAGTTTATAATTGTAAGCAGCCTTAAAGAATTTTTGAAATATAGAACATGGATTCTACCCACAGTAATAATTAACAACAAGGTAGTTGCCAGAGGATATATGCCTACAGATAAGGTGATAATCAAGAGTTTATATAAGTAACAAAAGTTTCAAGGAAATAAAAAATGAAGATAAATGCCCAACAATTACTTAAGGAAAAGAATATTAGAATCACCGCAAATCGAATTTTAATATTAGAAAGTTTCTTAAAAAGTTCATACTCCCTAAGTATTGCGGATATAGAAGAATCCTTACCATGGGCAGACAGGGCTACCATCTTTAGAACGCTTATGACTTTTAAGGAAAAGGCTTTATTGCATACCATAAAAGATGATGACAAAGCGCTTAAATATGCGCTATGTTCAGACGCTTGCCAAGTAAATCATCATCATATTCACCCACATTTTCACTGTGATATTTGCAGCAAAACTTATTGCCTAACACAATATGAATTTCCCACACCTGATTTACCCGAAAATTTCAAGGCAAGTAATTACTCATTAATAATTAATGGCATTTGCAGTAACTGTCAATAATGACATTTTGATTATTCGTCTCATCATTTACATCTTCCTCCTAGCCTTATCCTCACCAATGTACAAGAAGTCATTTGCTTTATATAATCTGAATTTCAAGCGTTCTCATTTGCAATTAGATTGCATATAATAATCTGTAATTTTGCCAACAGCAAATACGATAAAGCAACATAGCGCTTACGTATAAATTTTTGTAAAACATTAAACTATCATAGTAAAGTTATGGCACACGAACATCATCATCACCAGGTAGAAGGTAAGAATCTGTTTTTTACAATTCTTCTAAATCTAAGTATAAGTATAGCCGAACTCATTGGAGGAATACTATCGGGAAGCATCTCTTTAATTTCAGATTCCATACACAATTTTTCTGACGTACTCTCCCTAATAATTTCCTACATTGCCAATAAACTGGCAAAGAAAGAAGCCACCGAGAATTATACTTTTGGATACAAAAGAAGTGAAATTATAGCCGCATTTTTAAATTCAGCAACTCTAATTGTACTGGCCTTCTTTATTCTTTACGAAGCTGTGGGGCGCTTTGTCCATCCTGTTGTAGTATCGAGTAATTTGGTTATCTGGCTTGCCTTGGGGAGCATAATAGTAAATGGATTGAGTGTTCTTTTTATTAAAAATGATGCCAAGGAAAATATGAATATGAAATCGGCTTATCTTCACCTCTTTGGTGATATGATGACCTCCATTGCTGTGCTAATTGGAGGAATACTGATGAAATATTTTCAACTCTACTGGATTGATCCGGTTTTCTCCATTCTAATAGCCATCTATCTAATTTATATGAGCTGGGATATTTTTAAATCATCATTAAAAATTATGATGCAATTTACCCCTGATAATATTGATATTAAGCAAATTAGCAAAGACATATCT
>WGCS01000003.1 GCA_015493685.1 Bacteroidales bacterium | reverse complement strand
TTACTGAGCAGAGAGCTTGCATGCAAAAACTATATTAATAAATATAAGGATTTTTGTTTTTTAGATTTAGTTGTTTAGAAAATAATTTTGCCTGATTAATTAGGGTTATGTTAAGCCAGCCAAAATATCAAGTTATTATAAGTTCAATTTATTAATACTAATTATTCAATTCTTATGAAAAAACTACTAATTCTATTATTATTATTTCCATTATTTGTTCATGCACAATTAAAACCGTCAAAAGAGTTTAGTGTAGAAGTGAGCAAGCCCTATCCTGTTATTGATGGGGCTAAATTTTATTTCTATATGGACGGAGAGATAAGGATGCTTAAAATCACGAAGAGAAACATTGTTCTTCAGCGTTTTAATTACAAAACAAGCAGGGAAATTAGTCGTAAAATACTTCCTTCTGTGAATAAGGAAGAGTCTGTTATTAAGGTAGCAAAAATCAAGTCAAAGGTTTATTTATTTACTCGTAGTTTTTCTAAAAAGAAGAAAGAATTGGCATTGAATGTGTATCAGGTTAACTTTAAAGCTAGTCATCTTGGGGGAAAGAGAAAGTTGCTTGTTAATACGGGTATACAGTCAAAAATTGTAGATCGTTTCCATTTTTATTTTTCCTATGATTCTACTAGTATTTTAATAGAATCTAGATTGCCAGTAAAGTATAAAAGTGATAAAAAAAATTATGATAAAATTATGCTTGCAGTATTTGATTCAGATCTTTCAGAACAATGGTCTAAGAATATTACGATGCCTTATACTGAAGCAAAAATGAATAATAAGGACTATTGTGTTAATAGTGATGGGCAAGTATTCATACTTGCTGAAGTATTTAAAACAGATGTTTCTAAACTTTATGTTAAAGGGAAAAAGAATTTTAATTTAGAGGTCTTGGGTTATGATGGCGAAAATAAAATTAAATATCAAGTTAAAGATAATGCCATTAGTATTAATGAAGCTAGGTTTAAAGAGGGGCCGGAAGGGGAATTGTATTTAGCCGGTTATTATAGTAAGTCAACAAAAAGAAAAAATAGAGATAATTCTGATGGCGTTTTTTATATCCGTCTTGAAGAGGATGGTTTTTCTACGGTGAAGAGCTATGAATTTCCAATTAATATTATGAATGATTATATATCAGCGCATCGGCAATCAAAAAACAAAAAGAAAAAGAGAAAAGGAAAATTGTCGTTTCAGTCTCTTGTTTTAAGGAATATGATTATTGGGAAAGATGGAAGCGTTTTTTTAATAGGGGAACAATATTTTGTGGTTACAACTACTACTTATTCTTCAAATGGAGTTATGACAACTTCTTATACCTTCCACTATAATGATATTTTAGTAACTAAGATTGATGCTAATGGGAACTTAGAATGGATGCAAAAAATTCCCAAAAGACAAATATCAGGTACGCCTGAGGGAGAAATGTCTTTTAGATACATATATAAGGATGGTGTATTCTACTTTTTATACATCGACAACCTAAAGAATATTAACTTACCTAAGAATCAATCTCCTTCAGCCCATGTTGCTAGGAGAGGGGGTATTATTACTATTGCAAAGATAGATGATGATGGTAAATTAACCCGATCATATATTCTGGATATGAATAAAGTAAAAGTTCCAGGGTTTAAAAAACCACTACGAGTCCATCAGTTTAGTATGGATAGAATTTTGGAAATTCCCGGAGGAATAGCGTTTGAAGTTTATAAGAAGAAAAAGCAAGATGTAATGATTGAGATAAAGGCGATACACAGATAAAATAAGTTGGTTTGTATATACCATATAGTTGTATCACTATTGTTTAATCTAAGAGTAATCTTTAATAAAGGATAATTCACTGGTAAATTAGAATTTTTTTATTGAAAGTATATTTATTATTTAGTAACTTTGTAAATTATTGTACAGTAAATATTTTATCAAATTTAAAATTTATTTTTATGAAAAGAACAAGTTTAGTTTTTACGTTATTAGCTGCCATATCTTTTTTTATGGTTAGTTGCGGTGGTTCTAATGCCCCAAAAGCAGAAAAAACTGCAGCTCCTGCTGTAGAAGAGACAGAAACTGTGGTTGAACAAGTTGCTCCTGAAGGTTCTGATAGTGTTAAAGTTACCGAGGTGGAAGAGGTAGAAGAGGTTGCTGCAGCACCTGCAGATTTAGCCAATGGGAAAGCTGTTTATGACAAAGCTTGTTTTGCTTGTCATGGTGCTGGTATTGCCGGAGCTGCTAAGTTAACAGACAAAGCACGTTGGGAAACAACCGCTGCTGAAGGAATTAAAACTGTTGATGAGCATGCCATCAAAGGTTTTACAGGTACTCATGGTGTGATGCCGGCTAAAGGTGGAAATACTTCACTAACAGATCAGGAAGTTAAAGATGCCGTTGCATATATGTTAAATACTGCTGGGGTTTCTGCTAAATAATTTAGCTGTAATGACAAAATAAATCTTAATTGAATGTTTCGATGATAGTTGTCTAGGCGGCGATTAGGATAAAAATAAAAAGAGGCTGTCTCAAAAGGACGGCCTTTTCTATATGCTAACGGAATGTTTCTGCCTATGCGAATTTTGCTTCTTCTTGTGGTAATTAATAATGATGAAATGCTTTTGGTAAATAGTAAGAGAGAACTATTTAAGCTACGAAGGCTGCAAATAGGTTAAAGCAGCTTTTTTTGAATACTCTGCCCTAATAATTAATGTTGAAAAAAAATCTTAGAGCTGGTGCTAGAATTGAATTTTGAAATTTTAGTTTAGTAGAATGCCAAACAGTTTGGGAAGAAAAATTAATTTTATTAAATTATCTTATTTCTTTAAAATAAGGTAGGATATATCCCTTGTTAAGTGTACTTTTGCAGTAAATATTAAATTAGCTTATGACAGAGATAAAACAATTACAAGACTTTGCTACTCAGGTGCGTCGAGACATACTGAGAATGATACATGCTGTTAGTTCAGGACATCCGGGGGGCTCTTTGGGAGCAGCGGATTTTGTTACAGCCTTGTATCAAAATATTATGGACCAATCACCGTCTGATTTTACCATGGAAGCCAAAGGAGAGGATGTATTTTACCTTTCTAATGGGCACACTTCAGCAATGTGGTATAGTATATTAGCTCGATCAGGATATTTTCCTATTGCGGAATTGGGTACTTTCCGAAAGATAAATTCCAGATTACAAGGGCATCCTACTACTGCCGAAGGGCTCGAAGGTATCCGTGTTGCTTCGGGTTCACTGGGTCAAGGTTTATCCGTGGCTATTGGACATGCACAAGCAAAGAAATTGGATGGCGATAATCATATCGTCTATACCTTACACGGAGATGGAGAATTGGATGAAGGACAGATATGGGAAGCTGCTATGTATGCAGGAGCAAAAAAAGTAGATAAATTAATATCAACCATAGATTATAATAAAAAACAAATAGATGGTCCTACAGACGTCGTGATGAATTTAGGTGATCTTGGTGCTAAATGGGAAGCCTTTGGCTGGCACGTGCTACAGATGAATGGGAATGATATGAGTGATATCTTGAAAGTGATGGCAGAAGCAAAAGCGGCAACAGGAAAAGGAAAGCCGATTTTAGTTTTAATGCATACCCAAATGGGATATGGTGTGGATTTTATGATGGGAGATCATAAATGGCATGGTACAGCTCCTTCTGATCAGCAATTGGCTGATGCCTTGGCTCAATTACCGGAAACATTGGGGGATTATTAACAGAATCTGGTTTTAATGATAATTAATTATCAAATAAAACATCATTTAAAAATTGTAAGAAGATATAGTTCTTGACAAACAGAATAGATTATTATACTATGAAAAAATATACATATACTGAGAAAAAAGATACTCGCTCTGGTTTTGGAGCCGGACTTTTAGAAGCAGGAAAGAAAAATCCTAATGTTGTTGCACTTTGTGCTGATCTAATAGGGTCTCTTAAGATGGGTGATTTTAAAGAAGAATTTCCTGATCGTTTTTTTCAAGTGGGTATTGCAGAAGCCAATATGATTGGTATTGCCACAGGTTTGGCAATTGGTGGGAAAATTCCTTTTACAGGAACTTTTGCTAATTTCTCTACGGCACGCGTTCTCGATCAAGTAAGGCAATCGGTGGCTTATTCTAATAAAAATGTAAAAATATGTGCCTCTCATGCCGGACTTACCCTAGGTGAAGATGGTGCTACACATCAAACAATGGAAGATATTTCTATGATGAAAAATCTTCCTAATATGGTTGTTATCAATCCTTGTGACTATAACCAAACAAAAGCGGCAACTTTAGCAATTATGGATTATGTTGGTCCTGTTTATCTTCGTTTTGGAAGGCCTAAGGTTCCTGTTTTTACTCCTGAAAATCAGGAATTCGTCATTGGGAAAGCCCTGATGATAAATGAAGGTGCGGATGTGAGTATTTTCGCTACTGGTCACATGGTTTGGAAAGCCATTGAAGCAGGAGAACTATTGGCTGAACAAGGAATCGATGCTGAAATAATCGATATTCACACTATTAAACCCTTGGATAATGAGGCTATATTAAAATCTGTTGCAAAAACTAAATCTGTTGTTACGGCAGAAGAACATCTACGTAACGGGGGCTTGGGCGATAGTATTGCCCAATTGTTAGCACTTAATAATCCTACACCTATTGAAATGGTTGCAGTAGATGATAAATTTGGAGAAAGTGGCACTCCCGACGAATTGATGACAAAATATGGTCTTGATACCATTGATATTGTTAACGCTGCGCTGAAGGTAGTAAAAAGAAAATAATACGAACATTGGGATTAAATTCTGTACTTTTGCATGATGACCCAATATAGCGATCAAGAAATTATAAAGTTATGCCGTGACTCACATACTCGTGAGCGCGGCTTTCGTATTTTATTGAGTCAGTACAAAGAACGCATATATTGGTATATACGGCGTATTCTTTTCGATCATGAGGATGCCAACGATGTCACTCAGGAAGTCTTTGTTAAAGTATGGCGTAGTTTAGATTCTTTTCGGGGTGATTCTAAATTATATTCATGGATGTATCGTATCGCGACCAACGAAAGCCTTAATTTTATTCGGAAACAAAAGAAGAGAAAAAATGATATATCTATTGATAAAGTTGATTTCTACTTGCTAAGTAATGGACAAGATAATCTTATATCCGGCGATGAAATTGAACGAAAACTAATTGCAGCTCTTGTTCAATTGCCGGAAAAACAGCGGCTGGTGTTTAATATGAAATATTTTGAAAATTTAAAATATAGAGAAATAGCAGAAATATTAAATCTAACAGAGGGTTCACTTAAAGCATCCTACCATTATGCAGTGAAAAAAATTGAAAATATTTTGAAATCAGATTAAACCTTAAGCATTTAATAGCATCTAAGAATTTATGTTGAACCTAATAGGTTAGACTTTTGACTCTTTAATACGAATAAAGTCATTTTTAAGAGAGAATTAATAATGATAGATAAAAATCAGGATAAGGATATTTTGGAAGAATTGAGTAATGCACCGCATTTATCTAAACTCAAAGGAAAGAATCCTTTTAAGGTACCAATTTCTTATTTTGATACTCTGGAAGAAGATATCCTTTCAGAAATTTATTTGGAGAAGGCCGGCCATTCTAAAAATAGGAATAGAACTATTTTTCTTAGGTATATAGCAGCAGCTTCATTAGTACTATTACTTTCTTATTCTCTTTTTGAATTAAATAAAAAACAAAAGAGCAAGGATACATTTGTTGCTAAGAGCACGCAGCCCAAAGTAAAAATACAACAGGAACAAAAAAAGGTTCTTTTAGTTGATAGGAATTTACGACAAAACAATAAGCAGAAATTAGTTTTAGAAAAAGGAACTGGAGATAGTAAGAATAAAATCTCCCAATATCAAAGTATAAAAGCAAATAATAGTAAGAAGAATAACTCAAATGAAACTAGTGTGGCAGTTGAACGCCCACTCACTCATCATCAGAAAATAGCCAATACAGCCAAAAAGGTAAATTATAAGGAAAATGAGCAGAAAGCCATGGTTAATGCAAATACGATGAGTGCTGCTTATGTTGTAAATTCTCCCTCTTCACCAAAAATTATCAGGTCTGCGCGAGTAATGAAAAAGAAAAGTAACTCTTCCAATTATATTCTGCCCCATGACACTTGTGTTGATAAATCATTCGTCTATACTATGGCTAAGTATAAAAGGCTGGATAGTGCTTATAGATTTCAATGGGTAGGATATCAGCAAGAGGAAGCTATAACCATTGATTCCTCCAGATTATATAAGCTATTTATATTTCTTGGAGATAGTTTATTTGCTACTGACTCTATGTTTGTTATAATAGTTCCACTTCCAAAGCCAATTATTCATGCCCAAAAAGAGCAATTCCATTCCCAATCATTATTAATTAGCTCAGGTACTAATAATAAAAATTATACCTATCACTGGTCTGTTTCTCCGGAAAATAGTTCTGAGATATACGTTGATAACCTTAGTTCGGGCGTACATATTATTAATTTAAGGATAACAACATGTGCAGACACTGTAAATGCTTCAATTCCTGTAGTAGTAAGTGACTGTAATGTGGAGGTGCCCAATGTGATTACACCTAATGGAGATGGCTACAATGATAAATTTTATATCAAAGGACTTGATTTATTCCCCGGGAGTTCCTTAACAATTATTGATAGAAATGGGAAACTAATTTATCAGTCAATGAATTATAAAAATAATTGGCAGGCTACTTCTGTTCCATCAGGCTCATATTTCTATTCCTTGAAGATTAATAATAAGGATAAAACAGAAAAACAAGGGACCCTAAATGTGTTAAAATAATGCAGTAACAAATTTCTTTTTTCTTGTGTTAGCTATTGAAGATCTTCATAGTTAGTCGTTGTTACAGAAAATATATCTATAGGTTCGAAAGATATATTAATATTCCAATTTCAGTTGTTTAGTATATGATTATTCATTTAAGAATGTACTTATTAGTAATGCTGCTGAGATGACTTTATTTGTTTTCGCAATCTAATATTATTCTTTAGATTTTATGTAAGCGTACGGTAAACTACGTATCCAGATTTAATGGCTTCCAGTTATGAGGTAATAGCTCATGAAGTTTATTGGCTTTATGTTCAGGTATTCGATTAATAACATCACAAAGCCAAGTATGAGGATTTATA
>WGCS01000002.1 GCA_015493685.1 Bacteroidales bacterium | reverse complement strand
GCTGGAAAAAGTATGAAAGGAAGATTTATAACAACTCTAAATATCAATCGAAAGCCTACTCCCCCTTTTTCAGAAAAGGGGGAACCCAAAAGGGAATTAACTAAAAAAATTCCCTATAAATCCTAAAGAAGAATCTGTATGCCGGTAGCCAAGGGAGGCGTAGAAGATGCCGTTAATAGTACAAATTTCTATCTTGACTTAGTATTATTCGTGGCTAAAATATTTACTTGCTATCATTATTTTAAGTAACTTTGTTGGTGAAATGAAAAAGCAGCACTTAAAGTCAGTACAGAAATCAAAGTTGAATGCCGGAACTCATTTTTCTTTAAGTGAGATTAATCCTCTGGTAGTTACTGCTGTCGATAGCAAAAAAAAGAAAAAAAGAAATTTCTTTTCAAGGGTCTTAAAAGTTATCTACGGCTTGTTAATGGATCTTTTAGAGTTGTTTTATCCTCGATTCTGTTTTGCCTGTGATAGAAAAATGCTCGAACACGAAAAAGTATTATGTACTTTCTGCCTCCGGCAGTTACCTAAAACTAACTATCACTTACATCCTGATAATCCCGTAGAGAAACTCTTTTGGGGACATTGTAATGTTTATGCCGCCGCTGCCTACTATCTTTATATCAAAGGAGGTAAAGTGCAGCACCTGGTGCATAACTTCAAATACAAAGGTTTTACCCAAGTAGGCGAATATATTGGTGAAGTTTATGGTAAGGAACTTATGAATTCTACGCGCTTTGCTGATGCTGATTATATTGTTCCCATTCCATTGCACCGTAAAAAGTTACGTCAAAGGGGCTTCAATCAGAGTGAGATTTTTGGTGAGGGTCTTTCGCGGTCGATGAAGGCTAAACTGGAAGTTAAAAATCTCTATCGTAAAGTTTATACTTCTACGCAAACAAAAAAATCACGATGGGAACGTTTTATTAATGTGGACTCTATTTTTGCCCTTAGGGATAAGGAGATGTATAAGGGAAAGCATATCCTCTTGGTCGATGATGTGATTACCACCGGCTCAACCATGGAGGCTTGTATTAAACTAATTCAGGATATTGAAGGTGCAAAAGTTAGCGTTGTCGCCATGGCAACAGCGGCAAATTAGTTTACTGCCTATCTTGAGAAACACTGAAGTAGGGTCTGCTGAGTAACAAAAAATTCGTTTATCAAGCTTTAATAATTGCACGCATTTTACACTATTATGCTCGAAAATCTTGTGCCTATTATGCGGTATGTACTTATAAATAGCTATAAATCAATATTCTATAATTTTTCAATAGACTCTAATTAATATCAGTGGGATTTTGCCAGTCACCATTGGCTTTGATAAGCTCAATAAGTCGTTCTAATGCATCTTCTTCGTTGATTCTCTTGGCAATAACTTCTTTTCCCTTATAGAGATTTATTTTACCAATGCCGGCACCTACATATCCGTAGTCTGCATCAGCCATCTCTCCGGGTCCATTAACGATACAGCCCATAATGGCAATCTTAAGTCCTTTTAAATGGGAAGTCTTGGCTCGAATAAGAGCTGTGGCTTCCTGAATATTATATAATGTCCTGCCACAACTGGGGCATGAAATAAAGTCTGTTTTAGAAATTCGTACCCTGCTGGCTTGTAATATTCCCAACGCAATCTCGTTAAGCCGCTCTTGACTTATCAACGGACTGGATTCAATCCATATTCCGTCGCCCAGACCATCAACAAATAATGAAGCAAAATCTATGGCTGCATAGATCTGTAAATACTCCTCGTTCTGTGAGGCATATTTACGGTGTAGTATTACTGGATAATCCAGGCTATGATTTATAAGTTGAATAAATTGATAGCGGTAGGCATGCACACAATGGGCTTTATCGCTTTTGAATACAAGAATGATATTCTCGTCTCCTTGAAGCTGTAAATAGTTCCCGGAAGTAAAGTCATCACTGCTTAGCTCCACAAAAGCATGTTTCAGAATGGATTTATGCATCATATATTCATTCAAAGTAAGGTATGGCACAGCTTCCTTATAAGTTTCTTTCCATTGATTAAAGGGAATAATTTGCTTGCCTTCATTGGCTTGATAACGAGTATTAAATTTCCAGTCTAAACCAATTACAGGCGCCTCATTTTTGCCCCCAATACCTAATACGGATTTACTTATACGCTTTTTGAATTCAAAGGGATTATAAGGTAATTCCGGAATGCTAAAGCCTTCTTCTGTTGCCCTATTATTATACCTCTCGGCAATGATTTTTGCTATGGGAATTTCAAATTCAGGTTCTTCTGTTAAGGAAACTCTTAGTGTATCGCCTAATCCATCTTCCAATAAACTACCAATACCGGCGGCGGATTTTATCCTTCCATCTTCTCCTTCTCCGGCTTCGGTAACTCCCAGATGTAAAGGAAAATTCATCCCTTCTTCTCGCATTCGATAGGCTAATAAACGATAGGCTTGTACCATTATTCGAATGTTACTCGATTTCATCGATAATACAATATCGTTAAAATCATTTTTTTGCGCAATGCTAAGAAATTCCATTGCCGCTTCAACCATTCCTTTGGGAGTGTCTCCATAGCGATCCATTATTCGTTGTGATAGAGATCCGTGGTTAGATCCAACTCTAATGGCCCGATGATAGCTTTTGCACTCGTTTATTAATTCGGCAAACTTAACTTCTATTTCTTCTAAAGCTTGTTGATACTCTTCTTCGGTATAGTTTATCTTCCGCTTATTTCCTTCCGCAAAATTCCCCGGATTTACTCTTACTTTCTCCACATATTTTGCTGCTGTTAATGCTGCCAATGGATTAAAATGAATGTCTGCTACCAAGGGTGTGGTATATCCCAATGCCCTTAATTCTTTACTTATGGATTCTAAATTTGCGGCTTCTTTCGTTGTGGGGGCAGTAAAGCGTACAAGCTCTCCGCCGGCTTCAATAATACGAATCGATTGGGCCACATTAGCCTTTGTATCCATTGGTGCACAACTCGACATGCTCTGAAGTCGTAGTGGATTATTACCACCAAGTTTTAAGGTGCCGATACTTATCTCTCTGCTCTGCCATGGTTCATAGGCCCCATAATTGTTGCAGTATTTAATCTTTTCTTCTGTCATTTATCGTTTAGTATATTGGTCTTCGTAGTATTTTTTATAATCTCCCGAAGTAATATTATTCATCCATTCTTCATTTTCTAGATACCAATCGATGGTCTTTTCCAATCCTTCTTCAAATTGCAACGATGGCGTCCAATGGAGTTCTTTTTGAAGCTTACTCGAATCTATGGCATAGCGTAAATCATGGCCGGCACGATCTTTCACATAGCTAATGAGCTTCTCGCTCTCGCCCGTTTTTCGTCCTAATTTTCGATCCATAATCCTACACATTAGCCTTATTAAATCAATATTAGTCCATTCATTATGGCCTCCAATATTATAGGTGTCTCCATTTTTGCCCTGATGAAAAATAATATCAATGGCGCGCGCATGATCTTCTACCCATAGCCAATCGCGTATGTTTTCTCCTTTACCATAAACAGGTAGCGCTTTGTTATTGCGTATATTATTGATAAATAGTGGAATAAGTTTCTCCGGAAATTGATATGAACCATAATTATTGGAGCAGTTTGAAATTACAGAGGGTAAATTAAAGGTGTGCCCATAGGCTCGTACCAAATGGTCGCTGCTTGCTTTGGAAGCCGAATATGGACTTCGTGGATCATAGGCTGTGCTTTCCTTGAAAAATCCATTCTTTCCCAATGAGCCATAGACTTCATCGGTGCTTACATGATAAAATCGTTTCCCTTCACTTTTATCTCCCCATATCTTGCGAGCTGCATTAAGTAAATTTGCTGTGCCTACAATATTGGTAAAGATAAATTCATTGGGATTGGAAATACTTCGGTCCACATGAGATTCAGCAGCTAAATGAATTATTCCATCTGGTTGGTACTTGTTGAAAATGCTGAAAATATGTTCTGCATCTACAATATCTGCTTTTATAAATTCATAATTAGGTGCATCTTCCACATCCTTTAAATTGGCCAGGTTCCCGGCATAGGTTAATTTGTCGATATTAACAATATGGTATTCGGGATATTTGTTTACGAATAAACGAACCAAATGTGATCCTATAAAGCCTGCCCCTCCTGTAATAATAATCGTTTTCATAATTAACTGTATTTCGTTCTTTTAATGATGCTTTGTAGTTATATTTTTATTTCATATTTTTACTGAGTTGCTGTTGAAAACGCCAGGCACTTAATGTCATCTCATCAAGTGTCTTTTGTGCTTTCCAACCCAATTCTTTATTGGCAAAACTGGTATCTGCCCATACTTTTTCAATATCACCTTCGCGTCGCCCTACTATTTTATAGTTTAGCTTTAGCTTACTTACTTTCTCAAAGGATTTGATAACCTCAAGGACAGAATAACCATTGCCGGTGCCAATATTGAAGATTTCGTAATTGCTTTTGCTTTTATCGTTGAGCATTCTCTTTACTGCCACTACATGGGCTTTTGCCAAATCTACCACATGAATATAATCTCGAATAGCCGTACCATCGGGAGTATTATAGTCGCTACCAAATACACTTAATTGTTCTCTTATGCCCGAGGCTGTTTGAGTGATAAAAGGGAGTAAGTTATTGGGAACGCCCAGAGGTAATTCCCCTATTAATGCAGAATAATGTGCCCCTACCGGATTAAAATAGCGTAAAGCTATACTTTTAATAGCACTCGCATAAACAGTATCACGGATAATATCTTCAGCCATTTGTTTGGTGTTGCCATAGGGTGAAAGCGCCGGCTTGCGTGGTGCTTGCTCTGTAACAGGTAGTTTGTCGGGCTGACCATAAACAGTACATGAGCTGGAAAAAACTAAATTGGGAATATGATATGTCTTCATGTTCTCCAATACGTTAATAAGTGAATCTAGATTGTTGTGATAGTATTTTAATGGCTCTTTTACTGATTCTCCAACAGCTTTATATGCAGCAAAATGGATAATTCCACTAATGGCCTTTTCTCCTTTGAAAAAATTACTGCATGAATCTCTGTCTGCCAAATCTAATTTGCTGAAACTTGGTCTGATACCGCTAATTTTTTCTATCTTATTCAAAACTTCTATATGCGAATTAGATAAATTATCAACGATAACAACTTCCAAACCCGCAGCTTGTAATTCTACTACAGTGTGAGAGCCAATATATCCCAAACCTCCTGTTACAAGTATCTTCATAGTATATTTATTTTCATTATAAAATATAATTAAGAGTTCAAAGATACTCTTTTTGAGAGCTCGAAATTGATGATATTTTCTAGCTTTTTTATTTATTATTAAGCCTTGAACTTTTTGCTTCCTTTTTGTTTCAAGACAAAAAGGAAGAGCCCCCCGGCTTGAGGGTAAAATTAACACTTATCGACCGCATTATCTCTAAAATTGCACAATACCCAGAATAATAGATTCCGGCACCAGCAATTGCCGATGGACAAAATGAACGTCCGCATTGGAAAGAATTGCGTTAAGAAAATTAGGGAATATTTCGTTAAAAAACATAAACCGTTCAACGACGTTAAGGATTTTTCCTTTTTCGAAAAATCATTAAAAGGAGGCGTTTTTATGTTTTAGAAATAGTTTCTAATTTTTAGCAATTATTTCCCAGCGGCGGCTTTTTTGCAAACTTTTTCAGTTGCTGGAAAAAGTATGAAAGAAAAATTTATAACAATAAGTTCCAGTG
>WGCS01000001.1 GCA_015493685.1 Bacteroidales bacterium | reverse complement strand
GAATATGATAATAAAGCTTCTATAAAAGTTAGACTCATTAGGGTTGAGTTAGATGATGGTGAAGTTGAATTACTAATAAGCTCCCTACTAAACAGTAAAAAACATAAATCAAAAATATTTAAAGAATTATATTATAAAAGATGGGGTGTTGAATTATTTTTTGATGAACTTAAAAATAAATTAAAAGTAGAATATTTCTCTGGTTATTCAAATCAAAGTATTTTACAGGATTTCTATGCTGCTATTTTTATTAGTAATATTCAGACCCTATTAGTGAGTGAATTAACAGATGAAATAAATGAAAAAACAAAAGAAAATAAATACAGGTATAAAGTAAACAATAACTTATCATATGGGTTTTTAAAGGATAGAGTTGTATCTTTATTCTTTTCAAACATTGAGATGGAAGAAACAATAAAGGAACTTAAAAATCTTTTTAAAAAACACCTGGTTCCAATTAGACCTGATAGGTCAAATTTACGAGATACTGATAAATACAGGAAAAGACTAAAACCCAAAGTGACTAAGAATCTGAGAGATGCGTTTTAAATAACTCTTAACTTAATGACATTGTTCGCGCACCAGCGGGGGAAATTAAGTTTTGCGAAAGGATTGACAGCGTCGAATCTTCGATTTCGCATACCAGCATTCGGGTTTCAAGACAAAAAGGAAGAGCCGCCCGGCTTTAGGGTAAAATAAACATAAGTTAATACTCTGGATGTCAGTCGAAAGCCTAATCTCTCTTTTAAAAAAGGGAAATAAGCTTATTTTAAAGAGGTTTTATACCAATTTAACCATCATAAGATGCTTAAATTCTGCCCCTTTTTATTTTATGGGGCTTAATATTGAATATCCTACTCTAATAAAATTAATATACTGTATTTCAGGTGTTTGATAAATTGATGATTGTATTTTTATCGGACAGTAATGTTATAAATTATAGAATACCTAAGATACTATTGAGATTTAGTATAGTTTAATAAAACCTTGGGTATAATTCTGAGTCTTCGTTATTATCCTGAGAAAATAAAGGCCTTTTTTTAGTGAGGAGACATCAATAGTGACTCGGCCTGAACTACTATGAGTGTTGATTAGTGGGTGTGATAATGGATCATAAACAATTATTTGAGCATCATTATTTATCTTGATAGTTAGTTTATTAGCGCATGGATTAGGGAAAACGCTATATTTTATTTGTGCTTTAGGCCTATTTTTTTCTCCCACAGAAGTATGTAAATAGCCAATTGCGTCCAAGTCGAAACCCGAAGAGGGAAATGGAGTTGGGAAAGGGTCATTAATTATATTACCATTGCTATCAAAAGAGGCATAGGTGGTGTCAATGCTACCAACAACATCAATTAGTTTAATGTAATTAATATTCTGTAAGTCAATATTTGCACTATCTGATAAGTCGTGGAGATCGAAAGGGGTACCATAACCAACTTTATATTTACCAGCCAGATTATTTATTTTGATAGGATTTAATGTGCCAAAAGTAGTCACTTGAGAATCTACTTGCGTAAGCGAATGGGCGGGGAAGCGTACGTAATTAATTCCATCAGAACTCACTTCTACAAATGCAAGCTCCAGAAATTCATCGTTAAAAGCATTCTCGAAAACAACGAAATCCCATAAAGGGCCGTCGGAGATAGGTTTTTGGAATTGCAGAATGGCAGTGCCTCTATCTCCAAGACTTATGGTTGAATTATCGGCCTTGCCTAAGGTATTGGCTTGGGTACCATAGGAAGCTTTGCCCATACTTGTGTCAGCTATATTTTGCCAGCCTCTTTGTACATTACATTGTGTTGCCCAGCCAAGGATAATGCTGCTATCTTTGTATATAGCATTACTTCCTGCTATTCCCGCTGCCGGAGCATATTGCGCTAAGGCATTGAGAATATATAAATTAAGAACTAAAATTAAACTGGCTTTATGTATCATTATTCACTGTTGCGCTTAGGATAAAATGGAGATTTACATTAATGAAAAGTAATAATAGAGAAAGAAACTTGTTCCTCTTTCTCTATTATTACTATTAATAAAAATACTACAATCGAATAAATGTGTTCTGTTTGAAGCTTTCGTTTCCAATCAATTGTATAATGTACATTCCTGAACTTAAATCGCTGATATTAAGTTGAAGAGTAGATATTCCATTTGGAAGTTTTTGATGACGAACTACATTGCCTTGCATATCCAAAAGACGTAATTCTGTAGCGGTAGATATTCCATCAAGGTGAATTATGTTATCACTTGGGTTAGGATAAATAATTAATTTTTCTTTGTTGGTAGTTTGGCTAATCCCTAAGCCGTCAGCACAAAGCATATTATCCATGCAGAAGTAGGCCGGAGTATTCATACCATAGCTGCCCACATCGCTACTACTTAATGCAAAGCTTAGGCTATCCACATTTCCTAATTTACTCAAGTTTACTTCTGTCCAATTTTTAACAATATAGTCTTTAGAGTTGTCCGCGAATCGATAATCAGCCAAATAGAAATTTACTGTATCAGTTTGAGAACCATTCATATATCCTGTTATAGTTAACATAAACCAATCAGAATCATTTCCTGTGCTACCACCAAATTTTTTCGCGTAAGAGTCACCATTAAGCATACTTAAATAGGCATAAGTATTATTGTTGAAATAGGCATTACTAACGACTTTTCCTTGTGAAGCACCCGATAGTTTTATTCCTGTTGGCCCTGAGAATGCGCTCACAAACCCCAAGGCATAAGTTGCTGAATTATTATATCCGGAGCCGGCAATACAAGAGTACATATTTGCATATCCTGCTGTAATGCTGTCCGTTTTGCTGGAGTATGCAAAGCCTCCCCATGAAGAATAAGTACTGTTATAGGTATTGCTAAAAAAAGCATTCCCATCGGTGAAGCCTCCGCTCATATCAGATCCATTCCAAAAGCTATCTACCGGAAGATTTAAATCCTCGAAGGTAATTAATGTTTGTGCTTGAGCACCATTCCAAAAAATGCTGGCTACGCTAACAGCCAATGCTAGTAAAAATTTTTTCATAAAAATGTAAATTTTAAGGTTGGATATTACTATCCGATTAATAAAAATAAAAAATAAATCCTCAAAACTTACGGGAAACAGAAGATGTAAATAATACAAATTCAAGCTTTTAGTCCCGAAAGCATTTGTAATAATAAAGTGGCAGGTCTTCTGACTTACTCCAATCTTCGGTCGCCTTCCCTTTTGTGTTGTGGATTACAAAAAGTGACTATTGACAAAAGTGTGTAGAGCTTACAGCAGCGGGTACTGTTCAGGATTTTCACCTGATTCCCTCTTGGCCTGATTTCTCAGGAACCTCTTCTGAGGCAAAAGTATAACCTTTTTGCTTTATGTATATATTTTTTATTCTTTTTATTTTAAAATTAATGGTGAAAAAATATTTTATCTCTTTCTTGCTAGGATTATTCAAAAAAAGTCCTCATTCACTGAAGTGAATGAGGACTTAAGAAT